>JAWXAU010000065.1 GCA_034439655.1 Bacteroidota bacterium
CATCCCGATAATTATCGGGATTAAGCGGGGCTTTCGGGATGTAGTTCGGCATTACCATTCTACAAACTAAATCCGCCACAGGCGGAGAACTATTTTAGTGTAAGAATTGGTATTATATAATCCGTGTTTAAGTTTGCCCCTATGAAAAAACTATTATATTTAATCATCCCTATCATGTTTGCGGGTTGCTATCAGTCATCAAAATTGCATAGGAGCGAGGTGGCCAAAAATAAAGAACTTCGAATCATAATTGATAGTTTGATTATAACCGTCGACTATGTGCAAGCATCGCTCGATACGCTGCATAAAGGGCAGATAACCGCACAAAAAGATTACGAAAGATTGTATGAACTATACAGTAACCTTAAATATTATAATGAGAGATATCAAATGGAAATTGAAAACTTGACAATGCAGAATAAAGAATTAAGGACTAAATTGCTTGAGCAGGAAAATATTATAGCTGAATTGAAGAAGAAGAAGAAGCGATAAAATACAAATTTAGAAACTAGGTAATAATACGCCCAGCGACAAAGAAACAAACTTATAAGCAGGAGCTCTATTTACAAAAGCATCATTTTTCAGCATATTAATAAGGCAACAGTTGAGCCTGCTCGTCATCGTTATTGTCTTCGATATGTGATAATCGGCTCCCACACCGCAAGTGAACGAAATACCTTGGAAATAATTTTGCTTATACTTACCTGTATATCTTCCAGCTTCGTAATACGAACTTAATAAATAATGACCGACTAATCCAGCATTCACATTATAGCTCCCTGCATTTGTCTCGGCAAATTTGTAAGCCAAATTAATAGGTGCTTCAATGCTGCGGTACGAAAACGATTGTAGCCAAACCAATTCTTTGGTGTGGGCACTGTTAGGACTAGTTAAAGGTATAGCACCTTGGTTGAAAGACGTTACAAGATTCAGTTTCCTGTTGATATAACCCATACCTACTTCGTAAAATACTTTTGGAGGGTCGACGAAAGAATAAAAGTGCTTAAGATGAGAGCTCTCATAATGGCGAGTGATTAGTTACTTCTGCATAACAATGCCCGAGTTGAAAAAGTTGCATGGGATATGTTTTTCATTCATTAACATCTATGCATGATGAGTTTGGCGAAGTTCCGATTGTTATTAGGTGCCAACCACTAACATAATTATAATTCATGCACAGCAATAACTCTCTCCGCACCTATACTTTGGTTAGCCCTATACATTCCCTCACTGTTAAAAGGCAAAGCTATATTGCCCGCAGCGTCGATAGCGATGAGCCCGCCTTCGCCGCCTAGTTTTACGAGTTTGTCGTTTACTACAATATTACAAGCTTCTTGCAGGCTAAGACCTTTGTATTCCATGAGGCAGCTGACATCGTAAGCTACTACATTGCGTATAAAATATTCGCCATGGCCAGTGCAGCTTATGGCACAAGTATTATTATTGGCATAAGTGCCGCAACCTATAATTGGGGTATCGCCAATTCTATTATATCTTTTGTTGGTCATGCCGCCCGTGCTAGTAGCAGCGGCTAGGTTACCGTGTTTGTCTAATGCCACAGCTCCTACGGTTCCTTTTTTTAGGTTCACATTATGATCCAATTGCATATAGTCGCTGTCTCTTATTTTAAGGTACTGTTGGTAGCGAACTTCATTATAAAAGTATTCATCTGGCTCGAAAGCGATATTCTGCGTGCGGGCAAATTCTTCGGCACCTGCACCGCTCAACAATACAAACCCCGATTTTTCCATCACTTCGCGGGCAAGTATAATTGGGTTTTTAATATTCTTTACACATGTAACTCCTCCAGCCATCAGATTGCTTCCATCCATAATAGATGCATCCATTTCGTGGCCACCGCCATGGGTGAATACGGCACCGCAGCCTGCATTAAAAACAGGCTCGTTCTCCAATGCTATAACGGCAGCAGAAACAGCGTCCATCGCACTGCCGCCTTGTTCTATCACTTTGTATCCCGCTTCGATACATTTGTTGAGGGCTGTTGTATACATATTATATAACTCGGGAGTTAAAGAAGATTTCTCGATAGTGCCCGCACCGCCATGTATGGCTATTCCTGCTTTCATTAAACTTTGTTTTTGTTTAGTTTGCTATGGATCTTACCATACGAGAAATATATCATTAATCCTAAAAGCATCCAACCCACCGCACTTAACTGTGTTTCCATGTTCAAGCCCACTATCATAAGCGTACAAATAAGTATGCCCAAAATAGGAACCAAAGGAACCAAAGGCGTTTTAAAGGGACGTTTCAATTTAGGATCGGTTTTACGAAGTATCATAACTCCCGCACATACTAAAATGAAGGCGAACAAAGTTCCGATACTTGTTAAATCGCCAGCCACCGAGCCAGGTATAAAGGCTCCGAAGCCGCCTACAAACAATAATAATATCCAATTAGATTTATAGGGGGTTTTGAACTTAGGGTGAAGTTGCGAAAATGTTTTGGGTAATAATCCATCTTTGCTCATTGTAAAGAATACTCGGCTTTGACCCATGAGCATTACCAATATCACAGAGGAGAATCCTGCAAGAATAGCTACAGTTATAAGATTGGCCAGCCAGGTATACTCGACCATGTATTTTGTAATGGCGAAACTCACAGATGCTTCTTTGCCTTCTTTTATAAAGTCTGTAAAAGGGGCAACACCTGTAAGCACGTGCGAGAACAATATATACAATACCGTACAAATAGCCAATGAGCCTAATATACCAATCGGCATATCTTTCTGTGGGTTCTTAGCTTCCTGTGCTGCAGTAGAAACGGCATCGAAACCAATAAAGGCAAAGAACACCACGCCAGCACCCGCTATCACACCACCAAAACCATGATGCCAAAAACCACTATAATCAAACCATTCCCCATTTCCCTGCATTACGGGTTTCATATCAGCAGGAATCATATAAGGTGTATGGTTGGCAGGATTGATATAAGCCCAACCCAAGGCGATAAAGATTAGTACAATTGCTACTTTCAATATTACTATAATAGAATTCACCACCGCCGATTGTTGCGTACCACGAATAAGAAGCAGCGTAAGTATAAGCAGAATCAATAGGGCAGGGGCATTGATCATTCCGTGCACCTCCATGCTATTTTGTATAATAGATTCAAAAGGGGAGTGGCACCATTCGTAGGGAATTGCCCCACCAAGTAGCTTGTTCAAATATTCACTCCATGCAATGGAAACTGTTGCAGCCCCCAATGCATATTCAAGTACCAAGGCCCATCCAATAATCCAAGCAACTAGTTCGCCCATAGTTGCATAAGCATAAGTATATGCACTGCCCGCAATGGGTATAATAGAAGCAAATTCGGCATAACAAAGCCCTGCAAAAGCACAACCCACAGCGGCCACTATAAATGAAAGTGTAACAGCAGCTCCTGCATGTTCGCCAGCAGCAGCAGCGGTTCTTACAAAAAGACCGGCACCTATAATAGCACCAATTCCAAGTGCGATAAGGCTGCCTCGCCCAAGTGTACGTTTCAGTGTGTGTTCATCTGTGGCCACATTGCCCATCAGATCGTTAAGACTTTTTTTGCGGTGTAAAGACATAGGGATTATTTTATATTTTTTAATTATTATTTTATATTTTTGTTTGGCAACCTGTCCCGCTGCAAGCTTGCGGGGCTATCGGGATTGTCGAAGGTTCCTGGCGTCAGTGTACTTTATACTTCCCGCCGCGGCGAGCTTTATATTTAATACTAGCAAGCAAAACAAAGGCATTTTGCCCATATAGCATTTATTTTTCATCAATCAGAAACAAAAATATTTCCACAGGTCCTCTAAACCCTGGTAATTCCATCATCTCAATTGTATTTTCAACAGCGGGACCTGTTAGCCATTTCACAAATCGGGGTGGGTTGTTGCCGTATCTGTTTTTAAGCAAGTTAAATACATCTTTCATTTCTCGAACAATCTGATGGGTATAGGCAAATACCACCAAGCATGGCGATTCATCCGTAAGTTCGATATTGGTTTGCTTGGTACTTATTACAATTGATCCTGTTTTTGATACCAAGCACTCACAGGTAATCAAAAAAGCATCTACAAAGTCGCCACTTTTGTGATTTTTTTGGAACTCAATTCCTGTATCGGTCAACCGTTTTGCAAGCACTTCATCTTTGCATACTAGCTTGCTCCATCTTTTATTCTCGTGCAAGGTAATAAAATTGTCAACGGCTTCAAAAATATGAATATTATATATAAAGGAACCTTTGGCTTGTGTAAAGTTTTCGGCAAACTCCACAGCTAGATCAGCATCGAATTCACGGTATATGGGCGAATCCAATTCCAAATCGGGGAAAGGGTTTTTCGTCTTTTCCACTAACGCTTGTCGTACACGTTTTAATAAGGTTTCTTTTGAAGTTATTTCAGACAATTTGGAGGTTTATTATTCAATTTTTTCTTGTGTGCGAAGATATATATCAATGCACAAAGTAAACATTAAAAAAATAGGGCAAATGTGAAGTCAAGACATAAATAGTAAGTTAGTGGTTGGTGAAAACACGCAACCACGGGCATTGCAGAATATATCATGATCCGAATATCTATATGCCAAAAATATCCTCACTTTAAAATAAAAAGCAATCGGGCTCCATGCATATTGTGAAATGAATTGATGCTAGAAAAAAGTTCGAGACCCAATCCCGCTTCTTTTACAAACATCCACGCTGCTCCAACTTTAAAATTGACGCCCACATAGGTGGCACTCGAATAAAAGAGTTCTGCTTTTAGAACTGATAAGGCAGTAATACCCCATACGATAAATTTATCTGATTTAAAATACGGTAGCCCTAATCCATAATCGATTGATAAAATAGAAGCACCCACATACGATTTGGTATATTGCAAACCAATATGGTGCATATAGGAAGCACTCCGTGGTTTTATATTGAATGAAGGCCCAAAAGTATTTCCCGAGATATCTTTCTTTCCTATTTTGGTGGTATAGCCATAACCCACACTGAACCACTCTTTATATGAATGATCTTTTTTTTTCTGAGCATGCACAGGCAAATTAGAAAAGGCTAGAATGCACAAAATCAAAATAGATGTATATATTGATTTTAGGCACATATTATAGGGCTTTAAGAAATCATTTACCTAAAATCTGTTGCCATTTTGTAGAATTTTGCACATTGATTTCATTGAGCAGTTCTACAATTTTATTTTTATCGGCAGGTAAGGCATCTTTATATATGTTTACTATTTCTTCCGATTTAGTAAAAAAGAAAAGTTGTAATAAAAATAAATTTGGCGAGAGTTTCCAAACACTTTTTATCTGGTTCAGTGCATTGGTAATTTCTTTGCGTGCACCGTCCACGTCTTTGCTCATCTCGTCCATACCTTTACGATAATATTGGTTCATGGCTTCATGGAAAGGTTTATACCTGGCATTCAACAGATTTTCGATTAGCCAATAACGGTTTTTGCTTGGTGTACCAGTCGATGACAACCATCCTGGCTCAGAGGCAGTAGAAGCTTGATTAACGATTTGTTGTGCTTTTATATAATTTGCTGTGCCACCCTCCAATGAATAACTATCGTAGTCCATACCTATAATAATATAAGCATAAAATGCTAGCATACTTGTAAAGTTAGAACTGAACTGATTTTCGTTGAAGTCAAGGCTTTCATATCTGTTATATTTGAATAACCAATCTCTGTCCAAAGTAAAAAAAACGGCTGAAGTATAATTGCTATTATATATAGGTCTGGTAC
>JAWXAU010000066.1 GCA_034439655.1 Bacteroidota bacterium
AATAAGAAATTGGGGAATAATACTTCAACAATTTTTGATTATCTTTGAATCCAGATGTCAACTCTAAAGTCGTTTACACAATTTGATTTACACTCTCATTATATGTCAAAGATACGAAACGAAAGCAAATCTTATGAAGTTAAAAGTCAGAAGTTTGAATCTTTTCTATATTAAACTTTAGTCTTCCCGCTACTAGCTTCCTACCTCCTCCTTCCTCCTTATTCCTTATTCCTACTTCCAGCTACTCCTTCCCCCTCAACCCTTCCTTAATCCCTTCATCCAAATAATACTCAATGCCAGAGGCATAACCTTCGGTGTATAATACAATAGTGCCTTGCTTGTTGATGATAATATGCGTGGGGAATGCATAAATATCCCATTTTTGAGATAAAGGTCTAGCATCGGGAACTATATGATAGTTGTAATTTATTCGCTGCAAAAAAATACCACAGGCTATGGAATCGTCTAAGCCCAAGGCAATAAATTTTACTTCTTCGTTGCTACTATAATAATCTACCAAACCATTCAGATAAGGAATTTCATGTTTGCACGGACCACAGGACTTGAACCAGAAATTCATGACCACTACTTTCCCTTTAAGGCTGTCACTATTATAATTATTTCCATCCAAATCTGTGATGATATATTTGGGCATCTTCCCTCCTATTTGTAATACTTTATTGTCGATGGTAAATACTTCCATTATATTATACTTCTTTTTTTTGGGAACAAAAGGTATGGTATTAACGGGAGCATTGGTTATAAGATAACCTTCAATAATTCCGTTGGTTTTATAGGGCCTCAGTATAATACTTTTCACTTTGCTCAGGCTATCATAAGCGGTTTGTGGGTATAGGTTGCCTGCACTGTCTTGGATGAAAAATGTAGCTGCCCGTTGGGCTATTGTGGGTTTAATACTTATCGCAAATAGTATTATAAAGATATATGTATATTTGTTCATGGGATAGAATATTTAAATTGATTGTTAATGACAAAATATTTATAACTTTGTCATTCCAATGCACGAGCTATCTACTTTCTCTGGAGATCGAAGATTGCCCTCGGGCAAAGCACATGTCTCGCCCGCAAGCTTGCGGGGCGGCATGACAAAAGTACCTATTTCCCCATAGCATTCTTAATAGCCTGATTCACGTATTGCTCCAATCCTATTACATAACCTTCGCTATATAATACTATTTTGCCCTGCTTGTCTATTACTATATGTCGGGGGCAACTGGAGATATCCCATTTTTCAGCTATTTTGCGTGAGGAGGGAATCACATGATAATCATAATTGGTGCGTTGTAAAAAGTTAGCACAAGCTAAAGAATCATCTAAACTTGGAGCCAAAAAAATCATCTTGGAGTTATTCGCATAATAGGATTTTAACCCATTCAAAACGGGCATTTCTTGTATACAGGGGCTACATGCCTTGTGCCAAAAAGCTACATGCACCACTTTGCCTCTCATGCTATCGCTATTATATACTTTCCCTTCCATGTCCTTAAATTTATATTTAGGCATCGGCCCACCTATTTTAAATATTTTATTTTCTGCTATATTCACTTCGGCAAGGTTATATATTTTGCCATCGGGCACAAAGGCTACATTGTTATAGGGTTTCGATTGTATGGTATAGCCTTCAATTCTTCCATTGCTTTTTACAGGTACGAGTTTAATTGTTTTCACTTTACTCATGCTATCATATGCCGATTGGGGGAAAGCGTTACCAACACTATCTTTGATATAGAAATTATCAGCTCGTACTTGTGTACATAGGTTATTGCCAATGCATACCATAAGGAATGCAACAACCATTTTATATATTTGATTAGCCATGATGCAAATATAAGCATGTTTGTTGTCATTTTACTATAAAGAAATTGAAGTGTATTATGTCGATAAGTAAAAAGTTGTCATTGCGAGGCTTGTATAAATGTAGTTGTATTTTTTTGTTACCCCATTGTGGAGGAGGCTCGCTAAATACCTCTAAAATTTTCATATTACATTCATCCCGAATACTGTTTATTTTTGGAAAAAGTGAAATTTATGAGTGTAAAGTATGAATATTAATAACATATTCTTACAAATTATTTTGCTATTTTGAATAAATATCGACTTTAAAATTTAATTTTAAATTGCTCAGCTTTTGGAAATACGCGACTTTATTTGGCCCTCAATTATTGACAAAATATTTCAAGGTATTTAATTTTATTAGCCTTCTAAGGATTATATTAAATGGAATCCGTCTCGAATTAATTTGGATCGGAAAGGCACGAATAGGACTAAATTACCCTTACAAATACCTCATCCATAAAAATATGTAAGAATGAATTGAAAAAGTGATTGGGATACTGATTTTTTGAAAAGAACTTTGTAACGTCAATTTGAACACATAAATACTTATATCATATACTTATTAAAAATCAAACTACACTAAACAAATTATATACTATCATGAAAAAACTACATCTACTTCTTCTGCTACTATTGTCATGTATTATTAATGAAACTGTTCTGTCGCAACAGTTCCCTTTATATGTGAGCAAACAAACCGGCCAATTTACTTCTTTCAATGGAAGCGTTCCCAAAAAAACCGATAAATATGAAAACGGGAATGTAAACTTGCAAGCGAATGGCCCCATCAATGCCGCAGTTAATCCTGCTGATATGAGCATTGGCCCTAACCAAAACAAAACTTGGTTTGGTACAATTACCCCAAATGTAGCATCTGCACCAGCCCCAGGAATTTCCGTTCCTGCATCGCTAGTGGCTAACTACAATGTAACCTATAGCCGCCCGGTAGGAGTTGGTTCCGGAGGTACTGTGCAAAGCACTTATCAGTGTGCCGAATCGATGGCGAGCGGAGAACCCGGATGTACCTATCACAATGGTATGCCAGGCAGCCACGAGATTGTTAATAAAATAGGAACTGAGCAACTTAATTTCATGGTATATAGTATAAACGTTTCGCTACCCGATACAATATGTGTACAACGTTTGCCCAACGCAAATGCTGCAGTGGGAACTGAGTTAGCTATGATGTTTCCCATGACGGGAGGTGCATGTGTATGGGAATCTTTAAGCCCAAATGTAACGCTAAGTAATATATTAAATAACCAAGCAACGATCTCATTAAATGATACCAATACTTTAGGTTTGGTGCGGGTTACTATGACTATTCAAGGTATTACTTATACTACTACCGCGGTGGTAAAATCGTGCGAGTGTGGATGCAGACCTGTAATGAATGGACTGGCCTTTGGCCCTTTGAATTTGCAATTTAATGTGAACCCCATAGGCGGTCAACCTACAAACGGCTTTTGCGAATATGTAGTAAACAATGCTACCTTAAATAATATGAGTATGATGACCTTTGTAAACAAAGTCGCCAATTTTAATAATGTGCGTTTATCGTTTAAAAAGAATTGCAAAACTGGTGAGCTCAAAGATGTAACGGTTACTTGGAACGGCAACCAAGATATTGGTGAAATTAAATATATATCAGCATCGGTAAAATCTTTTTCTTTGGCAGTGGATGTTCCTACTGGAAACTTAACAGGAAGTATAACATTACAAGCCAAATTAACTGAAGATAAGAATTTATTGCCGAGTGGAATTATGATTTTACGAAAAGATGTGAGCGGTGATTTTAAATTTAATTATGCAGGTGGAGCTAATTATAATGGTTCATTTGATTTCCTAGGTGTGAAAGATATAAATATTGATATTATAAAACAGAATAATATTATTGCTCAGTTCAAAAATGGTTCACTAACAGCAGCGGGCGATTTAACAGGCGATCTCACAGGATTGCAAGGTGCAGAATATACTTCTAACTTCTTTACAGTTGAGATTGTTAATCTCACACTTAATTTTACTTTATCTATTCCAAATTTGAATTTCAAAACCAATGTTGGAAATGGAAGCATAAAAATATATGATATAAAAGGGGTCCAAGGGCAAGCAACTATCGGCCTTGCTTTTAACCAACAAAACGTGAATGCAACATTGAATGCAAGTAACTTTACTGCATTTACTATGACTTTGCAAGAATTGAATGTAGCCGTTACCTTTAATTATGATTTTGATATGGTGAAATTGGATGGAAGTTTAAAAGCAAAACATAGTAGTTTTGATGTAGCTATTGGAATTGCAAAATTTAAAGTAGAGAATGGAGAGTTGAAAGAATTTGATGGAAATGCAAAAGTAAAATATTCAAGTTTCGAATTCCAATTACAACAAATAGCTTATACACAAACGCCTTCTGAACTTACTATAACCGCTAAGGCTGAAGTGAACCTAGCCATACAAGCTTCACTGGCTATTGACAGATTTAAAATTGCAGAAGACGGAACTATTTCGATCGGAAGAATTGCAGGTAGTGTTACCAAAACTCCGGTTAGTATTTCCTTCTCTGCACAGTTCGAACCCAATAGATTCCGTGGCACTTTCAATGCAAACTTTGCTGCTGCAGGCCCCATTGCAGGTAGTATAGATATAGGCTCGATGCCCGAATATAATTTTGGATATTTGAGGATTACCGCCGGTGTAAATTTACCCTTGGGTCAGTCCGGATTAAAAATATCTTCAATCGGTGGATCATTCGGTTTCAACTATCTTTTGCCTGATATACCCACACAAGGAAACTATGTATTCTCTGGATTATTGGGTGTGTCGGATATAGCAAATATGGTAGAAGTAACAGGTGAAGTAACTGTACAATTGGGAGCCAACAATTTTCAATTAACCTTGGATGGTAATGTGAAAGTATTAAAGAACAATCCCTTCTTCAATGTAGGTGTGCAAGTAAATTATAAACTTCCAGAAAATACAATAGACGGAAGTGCGAGGGTCGATTTAAAAATACCTTCATCAGGTTGGATGTTAAGCACCAATAATGTGCGTGTTGGATTCTTCTTCGGTGGTGGAAACTGGAGCGTAGATGGACAAAACATGGGCGGCACAGCACTTAATGGATTGGTAACACTTACCAATGGCACTATAGTAATGAACGGCCCCGTTGCTACTCCTACACAAATGACTGGAACCCTTGGTGGCAATGCTGCAATCGGCTTTAGTAAAACAATATCAACTTCAATGTTGGGTCAGTCGTTCACTGCATCTGCAAATCTGAGCATGAATGCAGGCATTAATGTGAGTATTAATGAATCGGGCTTGAATGGATCCTTCAATGTAAACCTTGCCGCAGGCGGAAGTTTGAGTTGGCGTACTTTAATAGGCAACGGTAGTATGGGTATTAATGCCAGTATGAATGGAGAAGTATCATATAATAATGGTAGCGTGAATGTGAATGGAAATCTCAGTTTAGGTTTACCTTTTGAAGTATGTGTGCCTACCAGTATCAATGTATTCAGCAGCAGTAATTGGAGTTGTTTCAGCTCTGTAGATTTCGGAGTAAGTGCATCATTCTAAAAAATTATATATACATTTGTAAACTTAAAAATATTAAGAACATGAAAAAGGTTATATTAAGTATTCTCACCGTTATTATATGTCATACTTCTTCTGTAGCACAAAGTTTTTATAAACTAATGGGCGAACACGATGGCAAAACAGTAAAACTGATGTGGTTGATATATAAATGGGACAAAAATGCCATAGGGGTTGATATCAAAAAACGTGTAGGCAAAGGCAGTTGGACCACAGTTAATACTACCGAAATTATTCCTTCATTTGGTAACGACAAGGATCTGTCGTATGCAGATAATGATATACAAAGGCAGAATGAACTCAATAAAAAAGCCGCTGCACTTATAGCCTCTGGTAAATTCAAACCTGTATCATCAACCGATTATATAAAGAAACTAAAAACAGATAGCTCAACCATGCTTTCGCTCACCTTTTTGTTTGTGAACGATTTCGATTTGGCAGTGCTCAATGGGTTTGGATTAACGGATAAAGATGTGCCTTCAGGCGAAGTAGAATATGGCCTCTTTTTCCATGGTATCAATGCCGATGAACCCTTGGCAACGTACGCATTCACCTCAGGAAAACCATCTTTATCATCTGTTGATTATACATTAAAATTTAAACCCAATTTGTCAAAAACGGCATTGAATATATATTATGATATTGATTTACTCGTTGCACAGAAATCGAACTATAATGGTTTTAATATTTACAAGAAAAATGAAGATGGAAATTGGCATAAACTAACTAGCAGTCCTATTTGGTTCAATACCTTATACAAAACCAAGGAACATTTTTATTTGGATCAAAAAGTAAACAAAGACAGTAATTATATATATTCACTGGTTTCGGTAAGTATCTTTGGCACCGAAGGTGGAAAAATAGAACATTTATATAACCCCCGCAAATTTGCTGGCACTATTCTGCCTTCCACTATTGCTGAAAATAAAAAAATAACGGATGGTGATGGACTGGGTTTAACCTGGACTTTTGATATCGCCCAAGAAAGTTTCATTAAAGGTTTTGTTGTACAACGCAAACCACATATAGATTCAGCGTTTGCAGATATTAGTTCTATAATACCTGCCAATGAGCGTAACTATAAAGACATCACTAACAAGCTATATAATAACTATCATTTTTATCGTATTAAAATTGTACCTCATGATGACCAATCATTAGATAACATATTAGGCAAAGAACTATTAATATATTATAGACCCGAATTGAAGCCTAATATTCCACAAGGTTTGCAAGCTCAATTTATAAGTGAAGCAGGCAAGCGTTATATATATTTGAAATGGGACAAAAATACCGACCGTTTCACCAAAGGGTATCGTATCTATGCTAGTTTCCCACCCTCCACAAAATTAAGCTGGCAGGGAGATATACCTTTGGTATTAGAAAACGAGTATAAATATCCTGTCAGTAATTTCGAATCATCCGATTACCATTTAAGTATATCAGCTATTAGTGAACTGGAAGATGAAAGCAAATTAAGTAATATAGTTATCGTAACTTCTCCAAGCTCCTACATGCCCAATGTGCAGATATGGCCTTTTAAAGTTGATAGCAATCAGATAACATTGGAATGGAAATATAATATTACAAAAGATTTAAAAGGATTTCGAATCTATGCAGATGGTAAATTATTAGCTGATGAGAACAGCTTAACAGCCGATAGCAGAAAATATATATTAAAATCATTAGAATATAATGCTACCTACAATTACGAAATAGAAGCGGTGAGCAAAAACAATGTGATTAGCAAACGCTCGAATGCGGTGAGTATCCTAACTGATAAGAAGAAGAAAAAATAGTTTTATTGCCTTCATTGCCGTTGGCTTCAGCCAGCGGCAATAGAGGCAATTATTCCTTCACAAACTTATATACTTTCGAATAATTATTCTCTTTTACCACAAACATATAAATTCCTACCGACCATTGGGTAATATCAATTTGGGTAGTTTTGCTCTGCCCATGGTTGGTGTTATCACCAACCATTCCAATATATACAGGCTGGCCCAACATATTATAAATTGTAAACTGAACTGTCTTATTATTGATACTTTCAATATTCAAAATACTATTTGCAGGGTTGGGAAATAATTTGATATTACTAAGTTTACCGCCTACTTGATTTATTCCGTTTGAAATAGTGTCAATTATTGTGCATATACTATTATAATACTTGCCAGGTGAACCTCCAGGACAACCTATAAACCAAGTAGCTGCATCAGAATAGTCGGTGTACTGCGTATTGTATTCCAAAGTATATCCTTTCCCATCTGCACTATCGTTCCACGGTGTTTGATTGCTCCATGTGTTATAATAAATTATCGCACTGTCTTTATTATATATTCTGATATTTCCTTTGGCATCAAAGCTAAGTAAGGGGATATAAGAACTATTTTTAGTTCCTTTAAATTGTTTATTGAATAAAGCAGTATCGGCAACCAAAACCCAGTTAGAATCACTATTTAATATATTTGAAGATAACTTAAATTTCTTGCCTTGACTATCAAAAACAGTGATGTCTTTTATATTATAATTCTTTGCAGATTGATTTCGTAGTTCAATCCAATCGCCTGCATCGGAGCTTGTTGCTGAGCTATAATTTATTTCTGATACAACAATTGGTGTATCGCACCAGCCTTGGTATTGAGCAGGCGAACCTCCAATACATTGTTCCACCCAATTTTGTTTGATTGTATAATCATCCATGCTTGCAGTAGGATTACTCATGGAAATAGTTTTTCCATTTCCATCAGCACCAAAAGTGTTATCATATTGCATCACAAATACGGGATTCTGATTGGCATCATAAATTCGCACCAATCCTGTTTGAATAAATCCTTTGGGAACATTAATGGTATTCAAATCAAATGGGAACAAATACTTAAAAGCTGCACTATCACTCACAAAAACAAGCTTGCCTTTGGGAGAAATATTTGATATTGAATCAAGGCGAATGATATTGCTTACCTTATTAAACGATATATAATAGTTGCCGAGATTTTTTGTATTTGCCGAACCAATATGATACAGCTCGAACCACGCATCGGTACTAAATCCAGTAATAGGATTATAACTAATTTCTGATACCACCAAATCTGTGGCAAAGCATTGAATATAGGCTTTTGAAGGTGAGCCTCCAAAACAACGTTCAGTCCACTCATTGGCTGTCGTTATATAATTCGTATCATATACATTCTCTATCGTTTTACCCAATCCATTAGCATAAAAATAATCTTTGGCATGATATATTACTTTTGAAATTTGTGTCTTATTTATATCATAAATGGACAAGGTGTCGTTCAATTGCAAATTAATATTCATTTGCACAGATGTAGAACTATAGTTAATACTAAAATCTGCGGAGTCCTGAGCAATGATGAGCCTTTGAAATGGATAACATATCTTATTCTCAGCCCAAGCATTTGCAGTTGTAGCGGTATTTAGTTTATATCCATTTAAGTTAACGGGCATAATTCCCTTATTATATAATTCTATCCACTGTGTTTGCTTTTTCAAACTATCGCTATTGAAATTAATTTCTGAGACAATAAGATTTTCACTACAACTTGTAATAGCTGTTTGCGGATTTCCCAATAAACAACCATGAGTCCAATTTGCGGCATCACTGTATTCTGAAATTGCTGCTGGTATTTGCTTTAATGATAACGTATAACCATTGGCTCTAGCCATAGTATCCCATTGATTGCTGCTATTGAAACTCATTTCAAACCTTCTGAACTTATTGGTATCAGTAAGCAAAATAATTTCTGCGGTATCATTCAAATCGAATTGACTATTATATACAATATTTGATCTGCTTAGCTTGGGAAAATAAGTAAGCAAGTTATTTGTATCTGATACAATCAATATATAATCGTTTGGATAAATGATTTGTGAAGGCAAAATAAAACTGTCTATTGAAGTACTCAATTTCCAATTTTTTACATTTAAAGTATCGTTAGAAATATTTTTAAATTCCATCCAGTCTCCCATGTTAATTTCTGGCAGCGAATGATAATTAATCTCACTAGCTACCAACTGAATATGTTCTTGGCAAATTGTTCTAAAAGTGCCTGGAGAGCCCAAGAAACAACCTACACCCCAATTTGCTTTATCTGAAAAATCATTGTTTACTTTATTATATTCGAGTGTGTATCCGTTGCCATTTACCGCTGGCCAAAAATAATTTTCATTATGATAGTTTACAGAAAACTTTGGGTAAAGCTTACTATCGAACAACCGTAAATTTTCGCCATTATTACTTAAACTAAAATTAAATGAATCTACTACATTTTTAACATTAGGGTATATTTTTTTAAACTTTTGTTTGGTATTTGCTAAAACGAGGTAACCATTTGCGGGAATAATAGTTCCTGCAGGAATTGTATAATCGTGTGAGTCATCACCATCTTTGAAATGCCAAAGAGAAACACTCTGATTACTATTGGTAGTATTGTGCAATTCAACCCATTCACCTGCATCGTGTGAACCTTTAGCATTGTAACTGATCTCGCTAATAATAATATTTTCAAAACATATCGAATAAGCCTTACCTGGTGAACCTCCGATACAACCGTTAAACCAACTACTTCCATTTTTCATTACCGATGAATCTGTTTTCAATTCTAAAGTTCTGCCTGTTCCATCAGCACATTCAGGCCAAGGCAGACTATCAGTAAATGCAAAAGCTATTTTATTTTTACCCTTATTATCAATTAATACGACAGAATCCGTATGATTGTCCAAAGGGAATTTTATATTTCCCAATCTATTATATACTGAAGGATATACTTTTTTGAATAAAGCGGTATCTTCACAAATCACAATATATTTATTGGCAGGCAGTATATAATTATCTGCAAATTCATAGAATGCATAATCTTTCGATGTTTTGAGTTTATAGCCTGTTAAGTCGACTGCCATAGAAGAATTATTATGCAATTCTATCCAATTTCCACTATTAATTTTATCGGAACAGTTATAATTAATTTCAGACGCTATGATAGGAAATGAAATGGTAGCTCCATTAAAATATGCTGTTATAATATTGTTAGCAGGTGTTAAATTTATGGTAACAGTTTTTGTTTTATAGGTAACAGAATCTATTACAAATGAATCAAATGAATAACCGGGGTTAGGCACCGCGGTTACAGTAATTGGCACTCCATCGAAGTATACACCACTCCAAGGATAAGTGATAGGAATAATTGTATTTAATTTGATAACACCTGCAGCATTGCTACTTAATTTTAAAGTTAGATTTACTTTTTTTGTTAATGAAAAAGTGGTCACCATGGAGTCTCTGTTTGCGATTTGACTGTATTTTACAAAAGTATCTAAATCCTTAACATAGGCTGACCAATAAGTTGTATCATAAAAATTTCCCCACCTTGCTATTTCTTTCGGCATATCAAATTTGATATTATTCTTTATATAATTGATATTGCCCGCATAGTTAGCAGGAGTGAGAATGGTATTCATTAAATCAGCATAACGATTCACAAAATAATTTTTGAATTTTGTATTTCTAGCAAGGTAATATAATCCAAAATAATTACCACTAACTAAGCTCTGCAATTTTGTACTGGCAGTGCTTGTGCCCCAAGTTGAAAAAATATCCCGTGTACCAAAATCGGTATCATATAATAAATACCTAAACTTTCCACCTTTCATAGTAGGTCGCCAGAGCTTGGTATTATTGCCTGGCCAGTCCATATTGTTAATAAACGTCTCGATAGTAATATAATCTACAAAATTTTTAATGTCTAAATACTTATTAAGCGAATCATAATTAGCTGTTACACTTAAGTCACTACCATACCACGAATACAATGAGTAAGATGCATTTGCAGTGCCATTATGCACGCCAAATATTCCAATAATATCCATGCTGTCTTTGCTTACCCCACTTATATTTTCGATACAATCATTATCCTGCTTTTCACGTATATGATATATTCCCCAAGGTTGCCCATTTAAATATACAAAACATGAATTATGCTCCATCACATCCAAATTTGTTTTGAGCATAATATGATTGGTTAGCTCGTCACGCATCATAGACCCCCCTTGGTCTTGGCTTCCTGAACGAAGATTAAAAGAGGTGATATTTGTATAGTTTCTAAAAGGGAATAACTTATAATGTATAAACGAGCTATCAAAATCGGATGTAGTTTCTACCCGCAGACTTTTCTTTGCATATCCACGAGATCCATTACCATGAATACTGAGCATGGCATCTAATTCGAATTGCGGACTGCCATTGGCTAATAAATATTCAATATGGGAGGTTCTTTTTTCAGCACCTACGTAGCCGTTTGTTGCATATAATCCATCATAAGTATTAAACAAATCTAAAGAATCGGCTGTGATTGATATAATAGGCAGCTTGAATTTTTTATCATTAATTATATAAATGTTTGTTATAGGTTTGCTGGGCAAATAAGCACCAGAAGTATCAACACATAAGGCACGAATTGACACATCAGCAGTTATTTTAATACCGGTTGATTTATATAAGAATGATTTATCGGTTGGAATATCACCATTGGTAGTATATCTTATTTGGACATTTTGTTGGGTGGTTGCTAATTTTAAAACTGAATTTTTTGTTACAAATCCAGATTTTAAATTACATGCAGGCGGAATTAAAAAACCAGCAGCACAATGTTTGCCCGTATTACTAGAATCAGGAGATGGCTCGTCAGTAATACACCAACTACCCCCATCAGGTATTCTGGCAAATGATATATTTCTGGCAGTAAATTCTGTTTTCTTTTTATCGATTTGTGTTCCCGTTTTATCAAATAAATATATAGTTTCTGTTGGTTTTAGTTTAAAATTTGTATGTATAAATGAAACGCTATCTTTTAAGTATGGATTTTTTGTATAATTATTGATATGTTTTACATTGTCAGAATAGCCCAAACTTAAATAAGGAATTGAAGTTTGGTGAAAGCTATCTTTGGGAGAAAAATATCTTATGTGGAGCACAATAGAATCGAAATTATCAATATAATACTTGATGGCGTCTAAATCTACCATTGCTGATCTGGGTTTATCTCCATTTCTTATATGTTTGAGCGGGTTATTTGAAAAAGTAGCTATATAAGTCCAATTCACATATATATAACATTGGTTTTCGTTATCCAACTGGATATAACATTTTTTTAAATTTGTATAGTTTTTATTGTTCAATTTAAATGCATATCTCATCGTATAATTGGCGGTAGCGTTTATGATGGTGCTATCATCTCCATCTGCCAAACCTATTCCTCCTTTTCCTTGAGCCCAACTACTCGCATCATAAGAAGGAGTATAAATAGCATACGGATTAAAAACATTGTTCCACATGGTATCAGTATAAGAATAACGCCAATTATTATTGGGATGCACTGCCGTTTCCCAATGGTTAATTTTTTCAATTGTATCTTTTCCTGATAGAAAAATCAGTAATCTTTCTTGTGGTTTCAAAGTTAGATTGGGAAGTTTCCATTTGTTTTTCACCAAGGCATCATCGGTGAGCGTGTATCCATTCAAGCTTAAATTTGCATTCCCGGCATTATACAATTCCATCCATGCTGGATTTTCAAAATCCTCGTCGGCAATATTGCCACTGTTCAAGGTCTGAATTTCGTTAATTACTAATTGTCCACGGCTGCTATTGGGAACAATACAACCTAATAATATATATATAAATGTAAATTTCATAAACCTCATCTTTCGTTATTTAAATTTCAAATATACGCTAAAAAAATATTAGCTTCACATTGCTTTAACATTTTGACCTTTAGGCAACATTAAAGATTCTATTAAATATCTGCATTTTTCAACCATTAAGAAATTAATAAAATTGAGCCCGATGAATCGCCTTAATATTCTTAACTCCTTACTGGCTATTTTTTTACTAAGTTAAACTAAATGATGAATGGTTCTATTTTAGCTACTTGCCTTTTTCCCTTTTGCACACTAAACTTGCACCATGCAAAAACCAACCTCTACAGCCAAACAAATATCTTTGGCTTTTCTCACTTTCTTTATCATGTTAGCGAATATTTCCAAGGGCCAAACTGAACTTGGCAAAAGCTACAATACCAGTGAGAACAGCAGCTATTGGGGCAATCGCAAGCCTTATGAAGGTTACTGGCAACAGGATGTCGATTATAAAATTAATGCCATACTCGATGCAGATTCCGACATCGTGAGTGGGCAAGAAGTGCTTACTTACCGCAACAATAGTCCGCATGCCTTAACGGAATTATATTTCCATTTATACCAAAATGCCTTTACGGATGGCAGTTATTTACATAGCCTAGAAGCAGCCAACCAAGTGAAAACAAAATTTGGGAAATATGAAGGACAAGGATTGGGAACTACTATAGAAAATTTAAGTATCGGTCGCAATACCTACAAAATTGCTACTTTGAGCGACCCAACACTTCGTGAACCTAATACGGCTTATATGGACAATACCATACTAAAAGTACCCTTGGATGTGCCATTGCAGCCAGGAAAAGAGATACAAGTGAGCATCAATTTCAAAAGCTATTTCGATGCGGGAAGTATGCGTAGGCGTATGAAATTATTCAAAAATTTCGGGTTCAAGCATTTCGACTGTGTGCATTGGTATCCGCGTATTTGCGTGTACGACCGAAAGTTTGGCTGGGAAACAGATCAGCATTTGGGCAAAGAATTTTATGGCGATTTTGGTTCCTTCGATGTCAATCTCACTTTGCCTTCGCATTATGTATTAGAAGCAACGGGAACTTTGCAAAACGAAAACGATGTTTTGCCAGCAGAATACAGGGCAAAAATAGATATACGGAATTTTGCTACCTTGCCCAAACCATACATACCCAATGCCTGCAACCCTGCAGATGGTAAAACCAAAACATGGCATTTCATCGCATGGAATGTACACGATTTTGCATGGACTGCTGATCCATTATATAGAATTGGAAATGCCGAATGGGATGGAGTGAAAATAGTATCCTTGGCCGAAGAATTTAATGCACCTAACTGGCAAGATGCTGCAGTGTTCGCAGCAAAAGTGATTAAAGTATATAGTGAAGATTTTGGCCATTACCGCTACCCCAAAATGGTGGTTGCTGATGCACGTGACGGAATGGAATACCCTATGCTCACACTTGATGGGGGCGGTTTCCCAGGCTACCATTTTGTACTGGCACATGAAATTGGCCACAATTGGTTCTTTGGAATGGTAGGAAATAATGAAACCTACCGAGCCGCGTTGGACGAAGGATTTACCCAGTTTCTCACTACTTGGAGTTTGAACAGAATTGACGGAAATTATCCATTATATACTACCAAAAACGGAAAACCCATCGACAAAAAAGTAGAGATGAACAATATAGATATGAACTCCCTATATCAAGCTTATTTGATGGATGCTATTACAGGTAACGACGTTCAACTCAATACACACAGCGACCAGTTTGCCAGTGCTTTGGGCCATGGCGGCGGATATAGATTAGTGTATTATAAAACGGCCACCATGTTGAGTAATTTACAATATGTTTTGGGT
Source organism: Bacteroidota bacterium (assembly GCA_034439655.1). Taxonomy (NCBI): domain Bacteria; kingdom Pseudomonadati; phylum Bacteroidota; species Bacteroidota bacterium. The sequence continues at coordinate 14,996 of JAWXAU010000066.1, forward strand.
GATGAATTATTTATAAAATCCATGCAACATTATTTTGAGCAATGGCATTTTGCACATCCATATTTTGAAGACTTTAGAAATAGTATTATAAACTTTAGTCAAGTGGATTTGAACTGGTTTTTTGACCAATGGATGGAAACTACCAAATCAAATGATTATAGTATAGAGCGTGTAAAAAAAGAGGGGAAGCATGATGGAAAACATATATATAATATTACTTTCCAACGTAAAGGTCGTATGCAAATGCCAATTGATTTTACAGTGCATCTGGACAACGGAACAATATTAAATTATTATATACCCAATACGTATTTTGTAAAGAAAACTTCTGCTACTGTATTGCCTATTTGGCGTGGGTGGGATTTATTAAACCAAACATATACTGCTACCATATTGGTTGATGATGAAATTAGTAATGTTATCATAGATCCATCACACCGCATGGCCGATATAAATTATTTAGACAATAGCAGCAAAATGCCTATATATCTCAAATTCGATTGGCCAGTTAGGCAGCCCAATAACTTCTACCAATACCGCTTGCGTTGGCGTCCCGATGTGTGGTATAACGGAATTGATGGGGTGAAAGTGGGATTGAATCTGACAGGTAATTACCTACAACTAAAACACAAATTTGAATTGACTGCATGGTATAATACAGGATTGTTAACCCGTATTACTGCCAATCATGCTTTAGTAAATTATGCTTTTACCTATGAGCATTTATTAGGTCATGGATTAACTTATAAATTAGATTCTCGTTTTCTCGATGGTTGGTTGGTATTGAAAACAGGTTTCGAAAAAACATTGGAACGTGGTGGCAAATTCAGCATATATTATAAATCTATTAATACCGATTTTTATAGTGCAAATTATAGATTGGGTTTTGATGGGAGCGTGGTGGGACAAACAAATTATCTGAGTCAACTTCGCACATTGGCCGCCACCTATTCTGGCGGCAATAACTACAACTGGGGCAAAGGAAACATACAATATACATTTACCGCTCGCAGTAATTTTTTGATGTCGCCTGGGCAAAATAATTATATTGAAGCCAAGGTAGTAAATAATAACCGCATCCATAAATTTGAATTGCGTTCACGTTTTATTGCACGTTACGGAGCTATGCAATCTCCTATTATATCATTATATGCGGCGGGTGCCTCGCCGGAGGAAATGTATGATAATAAATTTGTACGTTCTTATGGATTCATGCCCAATGGTTGGGATACCTATGGAAGTGTAACAGGGCATTTTCAATATGGTGGCGGACTTAACCTTCGCGGTTTCAATAATTATATAATGCCCGAACAACGAATAGTGAATGGCCTAATAACAGTGGTTCCAACTTATCAAACTAATATAGGAACATCGGTAAGTGCTGAGTTGGATTTTGATGAATTTATTAATATAAAACCTAAAGCTTTTCGCAACTGGTTGCATTTCGATACTTATCTTTTTGCCGATGCAGGATTGTTGAACCAAAGTACTTATAATAAATTATTAATTAATACATTTTATCCTCGCGTCGATGCAGGACTCGGCATTTGTGCTACCATCAAAAAGTGGGGCCGCTACAATGATATACAACCTTTAACAATTAGGTTTGATATGCCGTTTTTCCTCAACACACCGCCGTTCGATGATCCAAGCTATTTTAAGTTTAGGTGGTTGGTTGGAGTAAATAGGAGTTTTTAAGGGAGTATAAAGTATATAGTCGTTAGAATATAGTATCAATTAGTTGGTATAATACCGAAACTCTATATATAATAGTCCAAAAGAAAGGGACTAATCCTCCCGCATCCCGATAATTATCGGGATTAAGCGGGGCTTTCGGGATGTAGTTCGGCATTGCCATTCTAAAAACTAATCCGCCACAGGCGGAGAACTATTATAGTTTAAGAAATGGTATAAGAGAAATGGATGAGTATAATAGTCTGTCCAGTGAAAATGAAAAAAGAATCTTCCTACGAAATGAAATGATTAAACACAATACACAATTAGCTGCGGCAGCTAAAGATGCAGGTGTTATCGAACATTAACAATTAATCTCACTTCACCCCAAAATTCTGAATCCAGTTATACATACTACTTTCTAAACCCGATCCATAACAAGCCACATAAGTCCATTTAGGATTTATTATATTATAGCGATGCCCATAACCTGGTATGCCATCAGCAATAAGCAATTGCATTACAAAAGCACGTGGAGCTTGATTTGGAAGTGCCCCTGCAATATTTTCGTTGCCATCTTTCATTTTTGGTGAAAACCTCATAATTCTTTCTGACGGACTAGACCCATCACTTCCTGTATGCAGGAGATTCCAATTATGTTTCTTCTGATCGGCACCAAAATATTTGGTGGCATTATATATTCCACTATCAGGTTTTAAAACACGCATGGGTTTTAATTTCTTCAAGTCATCAATTAAAGTATTTAAAGCTTTTACCATTTCACCATATTCAGAAAACCACGTTGTATCGACAGTTTTAGCTTTTTTACCATTTAATGTTTTTGTAGTATAGGTGAGCGAATATCTTTTGCTGCCGTTTCCATATTCCTTTTGATCCTTAATGGCACTTACCAACATGGGTTCCAACTCTTTTACATAATTTGATGGGTTTGTCCTCAGCAAATTAATTTCATATATCATTTCCCGTTCTTCGGGTTTCATGTACTTGCAATTTTTTGCGGTATTCAAGGAGTCGACAAGTACCGGTTTTTTAAAGGTACTTTTAGCTATAGGTTTTTGCGTAAAAATTGCATAACTAAATATGCTAGTAAACAATGATAAATACAAAATTTTCATTCGTGCGTATATAATATGAGATTTGACAACTTCGCCTCGCTAGTGCATAGCAGAATTGTTAAATCTGCACCGCATTCATCATTCATCATTCATTCCGCCGCGGCGGACATCATCATCACTCCCTCGACCTCACCCTAAAAAACATAAAATGCGTAAGCATAATAAGCATGACCGAGGCAACGGTACTTGTGGCAATACGCAACAACGTTTGAAGGATTTCGGTAAAGGTAAATACTTCTGCGAAAAACAATACAAAGTGGTGAACGAAACTACAAACAGTAGCATATATTAAAAACCACTGCACATCGGTACTGGCAATATCTGGTTGGCGAATGGTATCGAGTTGGTCTTTGCTTAAAGTAGTTCGCAAATAAAATATTCTGAAGTACGCTAAGAACACAGTGGCAAAAGCACACAGCCCTTGGGTATTATAAAACACGTCAACGGTCATTCCCAATATAAACCCTGAAAGTAATAGCCATCCCGGATTTAACTGCACGGGCAACATCAAAATAAACATGATATATAATTGCGGGTTCACAAACGTGATATCCAGTTTTTTGAGTATAAAAACCTGCACCGCTACAAACAGTACAAAACGGGTGATATGTAACATTAAATCTCTAATCACTGCGGTTTAGGTCCGTTAGGTTGTGTGGTTTTTTTCTCTTGTTGTTCGGCATTTGTTTCAAGCTGTTCCACCTCTTTCTTCAACAAACTATTTACTATATATACTGCGGATACGTTTCCAAAATCGGTAGCAAGTTTAATTTTCAGTTTATAGAAATTCCCGCCAGCATCATAGTCCACCGCTTCCACTTTGCCCACATTAATCCCCTCTGGGAAAATACTACTAAAGCCCGATGTTATAATATCTTGCCCCACCTTCACGTTCACATGTTTATTGATATCGGTGAGCGTTCCATAGAGTGGATCTTGCCCGTCCCAAACCAAAGGTCCAAAATATCCATTCTCCTTAATCTTCACGCTTATCTGTGCATTTTTGTTCAAAAAACTTTGTACGCTGCAATAATTATCGCTTGCCTCCATTACAATACCTACAATACCAGAACTAGTAATTACAGCCATATTTTTGGCGATGCCATGCTTGGTGCCCCGATTTAATATCAAGTAGTTGTTTCGCAAATTGGTAGTATTGTTTATCACCCTTGCTGGTATATAAGTATATTGCTGTGTTAGGCCCGAATCAACTTTGGTGGTTTGGTCTATATTGCCATTATAAAAAGATTGAATAGTACCACTACGAAACTTTGCATTCTCTTGCAAAAGTTGATCATTCACATCGCGTAGTTTTAGATAATCAGTAAACCAACTCACCGACTCATAAAATTGTCCCACCAAATAATTGGAAGCATTAACCACTGCCGTGTTTTGGAAATTATTATTCTTGGCAAGCAGGTAAAAGCTAACCGTTTCCAAGCCTATAAATAGGAAGAACAAATAAAACTTTTGAAAGAACAGGATTAGGTTCCGCATATATGCTGCGTTGTGTTAACCTCCCCCATTTTAGGGCATCAAAAACTTAAAGCGGTGAATGTTTTTGAGAGCGATACCGGTACCACGTACCACCGCTTTCAAAGGATCATCAGCCACATGCACGGGCAACTTGGTGCGGCGAGACACCCTTTTATCAAGGCCACGCAACAATGCACCACCACCAGTTAGGTATAAACCTGTTTGATAAATATCGGCTGATAACTCGGGAGGAGTTATTTCCAAAGCTTTCAAGATGGCTTCTTCAATTTTCGAAATGGACTTATCCAATGCCAATGCAATTTCGCTGTATGTTACTACCACTTGTTTGGGCAGTCCTGTAACGAGGTCACGACCATTCACTTCATAATCGGGAGGAGGATTGTCCAAATCGGGCAGAGCGGCACCAACTTCTATTTTAATAGTTTCAGCGGTACGCTCACCTATCAATAGGTTGTGTTGCCTACGCATATAGTCCAGAATGTCGAGTGTAAATTCGTCTCCCGCCACCCGTATACTTTCGTCGCACACAATACCAGAGAGGGCAATAACGGCAATCTCGGTAGTACCACCACCGATGTCAATTACCATATTTCCCATGGGCTCGGCCACGTCGATACCGATTCCTATTGCAGCGGCCATGGGTTCGTGAATGAGGTAAACCTCTTTGCCACCAGCACGTTCAGCACTGTCACGCACGGCACGCTTCTCTACTTCGGTGATACCTGAAGGAATACAGATAACCATTTTGAGGCTGGGGCTAAAAAACCTTTTGCCCGGATTGATCATGCGAATCATTCCGCGAATCATGTGCTCGGCAGCGGTAAAGTCAGCAATAACACCGTCTTTGAGGGGACGGATGGTTTTAATATCGTCGTGAACTTTTCCATGCATCATCATGGCTTGTTTGCCAATGGCTATCACCTCTTTGGTAGAGCGATTGATAGCGATGATGGACGGTTCGTCTACGACTACTTTGTCTTTGTATATGATGAGCGTGTTGGCGGTGCCCAAATCTATAGCTAACTCCTGGGTAAGGAAATTAAATAATGCCATTCGTTGTCAGATAAATAAGTGGTTGGTATGGATATTTTTAAAAGTGTTGCAAGTTAGCTTGGGATTGGTTGATTTTGCAAACCCAAAAAATAAAATGTTATGGACAGGATGTTGATAGCCTATAATCAATTACGAATTTCTGCCGCCGGCAACGGAACGATTTACGATTTAAACTAGGCCGCAGAGCTTAAGATGAGCGATGTTCGATGTAGCTCGCCGCGGCGAGTACGATGTGCGATTTACAATGTGCGATTTGGCTGACGCCTGAATAGTCACTTTCAAATTTGCGTCCGAATTCGAATAATTGGTACTTGCAAAACTTTCACTTCTAAAAAAAATGAAAGAAGAAAAAACAGGTAAAATAAAAAATAAAAACTGTACAATATTTTATACCTTTGCGTATTATACCAAATGGTATAATACCAACTAGTATAAAATAAATTCACCATGAAAAGCTCTCCATTTATTTACGGAAATACTGTTAGTATTTCTTCATTTACTAATAGAGAAGAAGAAGCCAAAAAACTATCAAATAACTTATTAGGCGGTATAAATACCATGATCATTTCTCCACGACGCTGGGGGAAATCATCGCTAGTTGAAAAAGTTATTTCCGACATCAATAAAAAAGATAAAAAATGTAAAACCATTATTATTGATTTATTCTCAGTAAGCAGCGAGCATGAATTTCTGGAACTTTATGCCAAAGAAATTATTAAAGCTTCCTCTAGTAAATGGCAAGAATGGGTTACGAGTGGCAAAGAGTTTTTTAAAAAAATAATCCCAAAAATAAATCTAGGAATAGATCCCACCACCGATTTCAGTGTGAGCTTCGATTGGAAAGAACTAAAAAAGCACAGTGACGAAATTCTGAACCTTGCGGAGACTATTGCAAAAAAGAAAGGAATCAAATTTATAATATGTTTAGATGAGTTTCAAAATCTTTCTTCATTTAATCAATTCGAAATTTTTGAAAAGAAAATGCGTTCTATTTGGCAAAGGCAAAAACTCGTTACCTACTGTATTTATGGCAGCAAACGGCATATGATGAATGATATATTCAACAATCCTTCAAAGCCTTTTTACCGGTTCGGAGATATTATACTGTTACAAAAAATTAAAACCATAAAATGGGTAAATTATATTACCAAAAGTTTTGCAAATACCAAAAAGAATATACTTCCCCAAGATGCGGAACTGATACCCTTATATATGAAAAATCATTCATGGTATGTGCAGCAGTTAGCCCACTATACCTGGAACCTCACGCAACGCAAAGCAACCATTATAGAAATTGAAAAAGCATTGGACGAATTGATACAAGCAAATACGCCTTTGTACCAAAAAGAAATAGAAAATATTAGTATTACACAACTCAACCTATTAAAAGCAGTAGCAAATGGGGAATCTAAATTTATGAGTACAGTTATTATGCAACAATACCACTTGGGCACTCCGCGAAATGTAAGCAAAAATAAAACTATACTTATTAATAATGATATTATACATCTAGTGAAGGATGTCTATGAATTTTTGGACCCTGCGTTTGAACTTTGGTTTAAAAAACAGTTTTTCCAGCAATCATATAAAATTTTAGATTCAGGTATGGTTGAGGAAGTAATTGTAAAATATAAAAGTCTCAAAAAAAAGAGTTAATATATTACAAATTCTCTCTCGGAAATATTTTATTCAATACTTCGATTGGAGATTTTACTGCATTTTTTCATATATGTAAAGTGTAATACCATTTCTTAAACTATAATAGTTCTCGGCCTGTGGCGGATTAGTTTTTAGAATGGTAGTGCCGAACTACATCCCGAATGCCCCGCAAACTTGCAGGGGGATTAGTCCTCTTTTTTGAGACTATTATATATTGAGTTTCGGTATAACTTACTTTTGAAATTAATAGTGAGAAATATGCATGGTCCTATTGCTTCTAGTAGCCAATCAATCTTAATTAATTGACCTATACCAATATATTCAAAATCAGAGTAAATGGTGAACGGCAGATTTTTAAATCATTGAATTGCAAATAATCTTATTTGATGATTTTGCAATCGGTGCCACATTTCTGTATGCTGCCATCTACCATCTTCATTATATACAACTTTTGCTTTGGATCCCATTCTATTTCTAAGCATTCATTTAGGTGCAATATAATATTTCCATTCTTATCAAATATAAATGCTTCTGAACTAGTACGGCCAATGTTTATTCCGATAAAATATATACTGTTCATTTGCTGATACTTTTGTAAGTATAGCTAAGCCTTTTATAATCTTTACAAATTCTCCATCTGTATTATATTCTTCTAACATTCTATAATGCTCGATGGGGATAATTTCCTTGGCGTACTTATTCCATACACCGTAGTATGAACCTCTATTTACCAAAAGAAAATCCGCAGACTTAAGTGAGCCAAGGTCTGGGTCTAATACATCATAAATATCCATCACACTTGCTGATAAATTTTTTACTGTATCAAATTGCCTAAAGAAAAGCCCCACGGAATCATAGCTGGTACTAAACGGATATACAAATGAAATCGTATTACTGTCCGCTGTTTTCTTTTCAAATAGAATCCATGATTGTTTGAAATTAACTGCTACGATACTTTCATCAGCTTTTCTTTTATATAATACATTCCCCTTCAAATCCACAATCATCGAATTCATTATATAAACCCAATTGTTGCGTTCTTCGAACAAAAATACAATTTGCTCTTGGGCTTTGTTATAATAGAAAAACGGTTCTTCATAAATAACCATTTCCGAATCATTTCCCTCAGGGCTAATGTCCATAACACGACTTTCTCTATTATATTTGCATGCAGCCAGTTCATTCCCTTTACTGTCCATGATACCATAGTTCATCTGCTGCATGCTGTCATCATATTTACTAATAAGATATAGATAAGGTATAAATGAATAGTTGTAATAATAAGTTTGACCAACCCACTTAGGAGAAGCCGTAGATTCATTTCTAAATAGTTGTAATTGTACCTCATCATAAGGTAGTTTTTTTACTATCACACCTTTTTCATCAAGTAATACATATCTTATCTTTTGCAATTCTCCCAACCTTAAACCGCTGCCATCCATACTTGCAGCAAATTGTCTGTCCTTCCAATCACTTCCTAAATCTGCCAATACCAAACCGTTTATATATAATCCGAGGTATTCATAATTTGTCGGAATAATTATATGTCCGTCACGATCAATCATTCCTTTCTTTTGTACAACTCTTCTTTCCCGCACTCTTCTATAATCCATTTTCGATTCGATACCCGCAAATGAATCTACATGGTTCCAATCTCCTGTTTTGCGATGTTGCCAAATATAATTATAACTATAGACTGCTACCACAGCTTTACCATCCACAAATGAATCGAGTTTTTGATAAGTAGGTTTTACAAGCCACTTACCTTTCTTGTTGATAAGCCCCCAACTGGCATGTACCGAAAAATCATATACATCTACATTAAATTCCACAGGCTCTGTGCTATGAAATAAACCAGTAGTATCTTTTACCCAAGCCTTGCCATCTTTGAAAGGTTGAACTTGTATATAACAGTTGTGACAAATATCTTTACCATTGGCCGATATCAGAGAATAGCGGGCTGCGAGAGAATAGACCTCTTTCATAATTCAAATAAGAAAAGCCAAATTATAACGGACACTTTATTTTATTAGACCTCTTTCATAATTCAAATATACATGATGTTTATTTTTGCCACAAATATAGAAGGGCCTATTCAACGAAACAAACCACATTTTGCGTATAGTAATTCGAACTATACACTACAAGAAAGACAATACTATTTCCCTCCATTTAATTTCAAATCAGCCAAGCAATTTGCATCAAGGGTTGGAATATTTCCCGTTATCAGAAAACCCAATACATCTGTTGTTTCCACCGCATAGTACATCAAACAATCTTTATTATTGCAATGAGCTCCATTGGGTGAATCTTTGTGGTTTGTTTGCATTTTTGACCCCACATCTACCAAACCTAAAATATGCCCAAACTCATGCTCCAGAACTGTTGCTGTTAACTTGGTTCGGCTTGCTTGCCCCACATTTCCAGAATTATCGTTAATGGTTTTACCAAACAAACACATGGAGGTATTATTATATGCTACACCCAAAACATTGGCATTAGAATACCCACCATTGGTGAACAAGAAATAGACACCCAACTCTTTGTCCGTTGTAAATACGGTCCGATTTTCTTTTTCTATATCCGCTACTTGCTGTACGGTGAGAGTGCCATTTGAAGAAGCAGGTATTTCTTTTTGAACAACGGTGATGCCTACTGATTTATTAAGCCGTGCTGTTAAAAAATCTTTAAGCAAGTTTACGGCACTTGCATCGGGTGCAAAACCCGCCATGTATTGAATCTCAATTTTAATTGAAGAATATTTGCTTTCACTCAGTAAGTCATTGGCCGAACCGCCCACACCTTTGTTATTTGAATAACTAGAACCATCACTATTTTTATATTTCTTGTTACAACTAGGCAATAAAGCAATACACACAAGAAGGGCAAAGAATACATACTTATTTTTCATAATTGGCTTTTGGTACATAACGCAAATATATCAAATTTATTTGATTGCAAAAATAAAATTTATCGCCCTAATTGTCTTCTGATACCTGATACTTGATACTTGATACTTCAATTACCAGCTAAAATTTTTCTTTAATATTCAAAGTTTTAGCCTTTATTTTGAACTAACTAATCTAAATGAAAAATAAATCCATTTTACTCACCTTTTTTGCAGCCTTTGTTTTGTATTTTCGAGGGTCTTCGCAGATTTTTATCAATGAATTGCAACTGACGAATAAGACGACCATTGCTGATGAAGCTGGCTTGTACTTTCCGTGGGTCGAACTTTACAATGCAGGAAATGCAAAAATATCAATCAAAAACTTTTCGCTCACAGATGATTCAACCGCGAAAACTAAATGGAAATTTCCAGATGTATATATTAATGCCAAAGGAACAATTCTAATTTATCTATCGGGCAAAAATGCTGTAAACAATAACCGTATCCATTCCAACTTTGTTTTAAAAAATGGTGAGAGTCTATTTTTATATAATACAAGTGGCAAACAGCTAGACAAAAAGATACCCGTATATAATGAGCGTACCATGTCGCAGGCACGAATTCCCAATGGAAGTACTTGGTGTATTACCAGTGGGTGCACACCCGATTCAAGCAACAATAGTAAAACATGCTATAGTGGTTTTTTAGAACCGCCAGTGTTTGCAGTTGGTTCTGGACTTGTAAAAAGTGGTACCAATGTAAAACTATCAACTACGCAAGCAAATTGTATTATACGATATACTTTGAATGGAAATATTCCCAACGAAAATTCTCCATTATATAAAACCTATATTAAAATAGATGCCGACAAGGTAATTAGGGCTGCCTGCTTTGACACCACGAAAACATATTTTACCAGTAGAACAGTTACCAATACCTATATTACCAATAATAAAACTTTCAAACTACCCATTGTATGTCTTACTGGCGACTCAACCGACCTTTTTGATGCGAATACAGGATTGTACCCAAATTACGGCACTGTTGGGCCTGAAAAGAGAGATGCACATATAGAATATATGTTACCCTCGGGTAAATTACAATTTGAACTAGATGCCGATTTGAGTATACATGGCAATGGTTCACGCAGTATGGCCAAAAAAAGTTTAAGAGTAGAAACAAACAACAAATATGATAGTTCATCTATAAATTATAAGTTATTCCCTTTCAGAAGTTATACAGATATAACGGCTTTCACACTACGCTCAGGTAGTCAAGACCAAGGCAGTTCTATGATGCGAGATGAGCTTTGTGCTCGCATGATGTTAGGCACTAATATAGAAACTGGGGAGCACCAATCGTGTGTAGTTTTTATAAATGGTATGTTTTGGGGCATCTATCATATTCGTGAAAAGGAGGACAATGAATACTTGCAAAAAGTAACAGGTGTAGATAAAGACAGCGTAGACATTATTAACTTGAGTGGACAGGCATTATATGGTACTACTACTGCATATTACAAATTAATTAATCTTTACTCAGATTCACTCCCCACCCAAGCCAAATATGATACTTTAAGTAAATATTTGGATATAAAAAGCTGGTGCGATTATATAACCATCGAATCATTTATACATAACAATGATTGGCCTGGTAATAATACCAAACAATGGGCTCCGCATCTATCCACGGGGGGTAAATTTAGATATATGCTTTATGATACCGATTATGGAATGAGTGATACTGCTGATAAGATTGGGAAATTGCTAAGTAGCAATTATTTTGGGATACAAGCTTTTACTAAAAATTCAAAATTCAAAAATGATTTTATAAACCGTTATGCTGACTTGTTAAATACAACTTTATCTGTGGCAAATTGGAAAGCCAATATCACTTATATAAAAAATAATATATCCTATGATATGGATAAAGAAAAAAATCGATGGGGAGGCACTACATCATATTGGGATCAGAGTGTTGCCTATTTGCAAGATTTTGTGACAATGCGTATTACAACCGCCCGCAATCACTTGGTTTTAGACTACAAATTGACAAAGCTTGTAAATCTAACTTTAAACATATATCCCAGTGGTGCAGGCGTTGTTAAACTTAATACTATTATACCTAGTACATACCCTTGGAAAGGTGTATACTTTGATGGAGTTCCTGTAACTGTTACCGCTGTGCCAAGCCCTGGTTATACTTTCGATTCGATGGTGGTAAACATTACATCAACATACAAAAGCAAAACTGTAACAAAGAATTTAACCTCGGCCACTAGCAGCATCAATTTTTATTTTAAGGGCAATAGCAGAAACTTAAAAATTGCAGTAAGTGAAGTTAATTACGATTGCCATTCCACTATAAACAGCGGCAACTGGATCGAGTTACACAACTATGATACCGTACAAGTAGACATGACGGGTTATAAACTGAAAACTTCCAAAGATTACGGATTCTATGAATTCAAAGACAATTATATATTACCCGCTGGCGGATATATAGTGGTATGTGAAGATACTTTACTTTTCAAAAAGGTGTATCCTGCCGTTACTAAAAGGTTAGGAAATATTGTGAGAGGATTAGGAAATAAAGGTGACTCGATTATATTAATCGATAACAAGGGAAAAAGGAAAATACTATTTACTTATACTGATTCCTTGCCTTGGCCTGAAAATGTGGGCGGAACTGGAAGAACCATGGAACTTGTCAATGATACATTAAAACCTGCAAGTGGTACAAGTTGGTTCAACGGATGCATAGGTGGCTCTCCTGGTAGATCATATTTTCCCTGTATAGAAAATATCATCATTACTGAGATAAGCTATAACTCAAAATCGTCGCACGATGATGGAGAATGGATTGAATTATATAATACCAGTAGCGGAAATATAACCCTTGGTGGCTGGCATTTCAAAGATGGTGATGATACCCATGATTATATAATACCTACTGGAACTATTTTAAAGTCGCATGAGTATTTGGTATTATGTAATGACCTTACCAAATTTAAAATTGAACACGCGGGCGTCACCAATATTTCAGGCCCTTTCAACTTTGGACTCAGTAATAGTGGTGAGCTCTTAAGGCTGTTCGATAGTAAACTAAACCCTAAATTTTCAATGGGGTATCATAATGAATCTTTGGGTTGGCCAGCAAAACCAAATGGCGAAGGCTATACTTTAGAGCTTGCCAGAAGAAATTCTGATTACTCAAACAAAATAAATTGGATAACAGGATGTCAATATGGCTCACCTGGCAAAGACCGTGAAATATGCCCAGAAGATGTGGTATTAGTTCCTACAGAAATTAATTACAAACCTTTGCAAGAAATTAACAGTGGAGATTGGATAGAGTTTAAAAACACTTCTAAAGATACCATCAATACCTATAAATGGAATCTTTTAGCAAATAGCTCAAACTATATATTGCCAAATATCGAAATTCTTCCCAAAAACTATATAATCATTGCTGAGGATACCGCAAAACTATATAATGCATTTCCTACTATCGACAAAAATAAAGTATATCAGCTAAACTTATTATTGAACGATACAACTGAAACCATCACGCTTTTTGATAGCAGCAATATCAAACGATTTGAGATGTTCTTCGTAGCCGACAGTAATGATCAAATAGCAAATGGCAATGGGTATACCTTGCAGCTTCAGCAAATTCCAAATAATTATAGTGAATATAGTATCCATTCAAACTGGCGTCACGGATGTTTTCTTGGCAATCCACTTGAATTTATCAATTCGTGTTCTGAATTAATCAGCGTTTCAGAAATTAATTTCAATGGTGATAGCTTAAAGAAAACTGCTGATTGGTTGGAGCTATATAACTATGGTAATCGTCCCATTAATTTGAATGGCTATAATATCACCACACAGACGAGCTCAGATATTTGGAAAGACAATATGATACTCTACCCAAAAACAAGGTTACTGATCTCGGCAGATTCAAATAATATCAAGACTAATTACAATTTGGGATCACAACAAATGAATCTCAATTTAGGTCAAAATGATGATATACATATATATAATTATGACCATAAAAGTATTGCAAGAGCCAATTATGACACTTCAACTTTATTATATGCAAATGGCCTCGGAAAAACAATGGAAAGTATAATCGATACAAACTATATCACCTCGCAAAATCTATGGATGGCAGGGTGCTTTGGTGGTTCGCCCGCTGCAGCATACAGTCCCTGTCCAAAATTGGATGTGGTGGTATCGGAGATTAATTATCTTCCTTTGGCAAATTTCAATACAGGAAAATGGTTTGAATTATTGAACCAAGATTCTACCCACCTAAAAAATATAAGCAATTATTATATATCATTTGGCGATGTGAAAAACATTGTACAGTTAGATTCAAACACCTCCCTCCCGCTACAGGCAAAAACTGTCTTCTTAAACGATACCGCTGCATTTAAATTTTACTTCCCTTTTGCCATGAGCACAAAATATATTGACAAAGACCTTATTAGAGAAGGCTGGGTAAGGATTTGGGACGAAAACAAAAATCCAGTATTTGTGATGAAGTATGATAACAGTTTTGGCGGCAAGGGCAATGGCAAAACTATATCATTAATAAAACCTGATTATAATTTGAATTATTTCTCCAATAAGCTTAATTGGGAAGAAGGATGTATTGGCGGTTCACCTTCAAATTACCGAGGATGGTGCGATACAACATTATTGGTTTCAGAAATTAACTATCAATCATCCAGCAAAAATGATGCAGGAGATTGGCTTGAACTTTCAAATAAAACATCAAATGATATAAACCTAAAAGATATATATGTATATGATAGCAAAGATAAATATTATATATTAAAAGGCAATTTAATGAAAGATTCATTATTGGTTCTGGTTGGAGATTCTGCTAAATTCTTAAATGAAAATCCAAAATGTAAAAGCAAACAACATTTATCCAATTTACAATTGGAAGAGAAAGGCAGTATCCGAATTTTTGGTGCTGATAAATCGATGATATACCTAAGCAGTTGGGATTATGCTGCACCATGGAATGATAGTGCCGATGGCAAAGGTTACACACTTGAATACAATACCCAATATTCAGATTTCAGTGATGCTGGCACGTGGTTTATTGGTTGCCTAGGTGGTTCGCCGGGCAAGCCATTTGCCGCAGATTGTTATATAACTTTACCTGATACTTCGAAAAATTCAATTCATAATTCTGAAATTAATACTGATATATATATTGCACCAAACCCTACCACAGGATTGCTTACTATATATTTTGGTGCGAGCTATTCAAATAGTGCTTTAATGATATATGATGCAAAAGGTGTTTTGGTTCATAGCTCTAAAAACAGTGCAGCCCCCCAGCAAACGATCGACCTCTCAAATTTTGAAAGCGGTTTGTATTTTTTGATTGTCAATCAAAACAAACGAGTAAAGATGCTAAAATTTGTGAAAGAGTAAATAATCTTAAAACCGAATTTAGAAACTATGAAAACGCTATCGAAAATTCAGTTATGCCTGCTGCTGCTTTCAAGCCTAGCAGCCAATGCCCAGGAGGAAAATAGTATATTAAAAGATTCTATTTGGAGCTACTCCATTTATAAATATCCATGCGAACTTCCTTTAATTGATTCCAATTCTGTATATTTAGGAGCTGATGTTTCGCCTATCACTTGTTTGGACAAAAAAACTGGGAAATTAAAATGGATGTTGGATGTAGAGCTAGCCATTCATAAAAAAGGATTTTTGCACACCATAGTAGGTGATAACAAAGGCCGTATATATTTTAATGGGACTGCAAAAAATTTATATGCGGCAGATAAAAAAACAGGGAAAATTTTGTGGAAATTTGATTTGAAATTCGATGATGATGTGTGTACAAAAATCTCTTTATTCAATGATACACTTTTTTTAAATCCAGTTAATCCTATATTTATAGCACTTACTACCGCAGGGAAGGTTGCATGGGCTACTGATTTGTCCAAGTTTTGCACAGGATATACTATGGATAAAAGCACCATTTTTTGTCAACTAAAAGGTGGTGGATTTTGCTTGCTAAGTAGAAGGAATGGCAAACTTCTCAAGTTTGTTTCAGAAACTAGTCGTGGAGAAGTTTTCGCACATCCTCCAAAATATTTCGACAATACAATTGTGCTGGGAAATGAAAGAGACAGTGTTCGGGGTTTAGATAAAGCAACTTTTAAAACACTTTGGTCACTGAATGGTGCCATTATACAGTGTGCCGACAATGAACAACTATATATACATAATGATACTTTGTTTATGAAAACAGATCCACGCAATGGAAATCAACTGTGGAGGATATATGGCGATTTCGCATGGTTTCTCCAACCAACAGTATATAAGTCGAAAGTATATTTGCAAACCCGTCATCGTTTTTATATAATAGATAATGAAACAGGAGAAATATTATATGAATGTCCATTTAATCATAAATCGTATACCAAACCAATTGTAGAAAATGGGATTATATATTTGGGGTATGCTGAAAATTATGTTGCAGTACAAGACCCCACCGAAAAAAAATAAAATCGGATTTTTACACATCGGCTAATGTAATTGACATTTTTGACAGCAAATGCCAAACAAAGCAAACCTGTTTCCTTTAGAATTTACGGGGTATTCTACGCAGTTAATATTAGTCAATAAAAACACGACCCTATTGCATATTGTTGACAATAAGGAATGTATTAACTTTATTTGAATTTGCAAATTTAATCTTAATGGTTAACTTTGTCGGTTCTAAATTAACTCAAAAAAATATGAAAAAATTTTACAATTCAAACACAGACAAAATCGTATTTCCTCATCTTAAAAATGCATTATTTACTTTTTTGTTATTATTTATTTCCTCGCAATGCGAAGCACAATATTGTGCAGCTTCTCATGCCAATGCTGGCAACTGTGCTGTTACCGATATTATAACCAATGTAAAAATAAAAGGCACCTCACTCGATAATTCTGTTTCTACCTGCAATGGGGTAAGTAGGGTCAATAGCTATAGTGCCACCGGCAATACCACTGCAACATTATATAGTACCGCAGGCTATAATACTTATTCTATAAGTGTAACTTGCAGTTCGACTGATATTATTTCATTGTGGATTGACTACAATCAAAATGATACATTTGAAGCAAGCGAATGGAAACAAGTAGCTACGAATGCAACGGCCAATACGGCTGCAACGGTATCGTTTACAGTACCAACAACTGCGTTATTGGGTCAAACAGGAATGAGGGTACGGTCACGACTTTCTGGAAATCAAAATGGATCAGGCGATGCTTGTTTGGTAATGGGTTCGGGTGTAACGCATGACTATACTATTACTATTGACACCTTGGCTGCGTGCAGCGGGACACCAACGGCGGGAACAGTTTTTTCTTCCCAGGATTCTATTTGTAGCGGCACCAGTTTTTCACTATCGATAAACGGGGGAAGTTATGGTGCTGGCCAAACTTTTCAGTGGCAATCCTCATCGGACACTATTAATTGGGTTAACATGAACGGGGATACAACTATAACTATAAATACTGCTATAACTGCAAATACTTATTTTAGGTTTTATACCGAGTGCAATGGTAATGCGGATACCTCTGCATTTAAAATGGCACGTACCAATCCATTTTATATGTGCTATTGTATTCCAATTAACAATACTGCTTGTGCGATTACCGATATGATTTCAAATGTAGAAATTTCGGGTACTACGCTAAACAACATAGTGAATTCCTGTAATTCAACAGGTAACAGATATAACAATTATACAGCAACCAATAATTTAACAGGGACATTATATAATTCGTCAGGATATAATAACTACACCTTATCTGTTACTTCAACTACCAGTTCTAGAATATCTGTATGGATTGACTACGACCACAGTGGTACGTATGATGCCTCTGAATGGACACAAGTTACCACTGCAAGTACAGCCAATTCTGCTTCTACGGTTTCCATCACTATCCCTACCAATAGCCAGTTAGGTTATACAAGTATGAGAATTCGTACCCGAAATGCAGTTGCCGCAAATGGTTCTGGAAACCCCTGTACCACTTTCACCAATGGCATTACCCATGATTATATAATTTCTATTGATACTATTACCGCTTGTTCGGGAAATCTGAAAACTGGATCCGTGATGGCTACAGAAGATAAAGTATGCCCTGGCTCTATGGTGGCAGTTTACAAAAATGGAGGCACGGCCTTAGGTAGCGGCCAAACGGTACAATGGCAGTCGTCAGCAGATAGTCTTAATTGGTCTGATGTAAATGGTGCTACCTCACTAACATTAACGGTTACAGTATCAGCAAAAACTTATTATAGATATTATACGGTTTGCAACGGAAGCAGCTCTGATACTTCTAATGCAAAACTAATTGACTTAAACCCTGCATATTTATGCTATTGCCTTCCTACCCACCCCTCATGCGATGCCACTGATGAGATTACCAATGTAACGATTCAGGGAACTACATTAAATAATACACCACAGAGCTGTCCTACGGGAATCGTGAATCCTTACTACAGTTATGCATCTAAAGGAAATACCACAACGTATTTAACTCAAGGACAAACCTACAATCTGGATGTTACCACAAATACCAACAATATAATATCTGTATGGTTTGATTATGACCAAAGTGGAACTTTCGATGCTAGTGAATGGACCCAAGTATGTACTACCTCTACAGCAAATACCGCCAATACCGTTAGTATAACAATTCCTTCTACAACACCATCAGGCAAAACAGGTATGAGAATTAGGTCTCGATTAAATGGGAATACAAATGGTGCTATTAATGCATGTACCAATTTTGGCTCTGGCCAATCGCACGATTATATAGTTACCATTGGCAGTCCTTTGGCATTGGATGCTGGTGTAGCTGGTGTTACAGCCCCGGGCAATATTGCATGTTATAGCACAGCGGAACCCGTTTCAGTTGTGATACAAAATTATGGAACAGATACGCTCGACATGGCGAATAATAATGTGAAAATTCATGTAGGAGTTTCTGGTGCATTATCTGCCAGCCTCGATACCACTATTACAAACGGAAAACTTGCACCCAATGATACTTTAACTGTATTCTTTACTGGTACTTTAGATTTGAGCAAATTAAATTCGACCTATAATTTCTTAGTATATACTACGTTGAATAATGATAGCAATGCATTTAATGACTCAAGCAATTTCACCATCAATACAGTAGCACCAATTTCGTTGGACTATGTAGAAAACTTTAATAATATTGCCACTATACCAAGCTCCTATTTTGCAACAGGTTTTAATGTCTCTGCTGGTGGCGGTGTAAATGGCACTAGGGGATTACGTTTGAGTGCAAACAATACCATAAGCGTAACAGGTGTAAACTCTCCGATAGCAGGGCCTTTAACTACTAATTCCGTATTTAAGTTTAGTTTTGCTAACCCCAGTCCGTTCGATAGCCAAGATTCTCTTTTAGTGTATCTCACTTTCGATTGCGGGAAAACATATAATACCGTATACAAATTTGACAACAACAATACCAGTAGTACTTCATATAGTAATTTCATATATGATTTAAGTGCCTATTCAGGAAATAATGTAGCCGCTGTTTTTGTAAGTTATAATAATAGTGGAAATACTTATAGCATGGATTTCGACAACATTGTAATAGCTGATAAACCTACACTCAACTTGGGCCCCGACTCGACAAGTTGCACGGGTATTTTGCTAAATGCAAATCCAAAAAATAATAACAAATACAGTATCCTTTGGAGTAATACTACGACCAATAATTCTATAACTGCAAATACAAGTGGCACTTACTGGGCTCTTTTGACTGATAATAATACTGGACTTACGGCAGTAGATTCGGTTATGATAACAATTAATAGTATTTCAGTAAATCTAGGTACCAACAAAAATATTTGTAATGGTTCAAACACCAATTTAGATGCTGGTAATTTTGGTGCTGGAACCACCTATTTATGGAATACGGGTGCTACCACGCAAACTATTTCAGTAGGAACTGCCGGAACCTACTCAGTATCGGTTAAAGGAGCTAATGGCTGCATAGGTATCGACAGTATAGTGGTTGGTTATTCATCTACGAATGCCCTACAGGGATTAGATATTAGTAAAGGAAATCCTTATAATGGTTCGTTCAATAATGGAACAGCGAATAATCCAGATGCAGTATGTGTAGGCAGTTCAGTTAATTATGAATTAACTCCTCCTACTTACGGAAACAGTGGCTACGGAACTTCTTGGATAATTAGTTCATTCACCTTCGCCACACAAAATAGTAACAATCCAACCACAGGAACCTATAATACTTCAAGCCCATCATCGGCAAGCAATGGTACCTTTAGTTTCACCCCAACTAATGCAGAAGCAGATTCAATATATATGATAATGATGACCATCCAAGATATTGCTTCTGGTTGCGATACTTCTATAACTCGCTATGTAAAAGTAAATGCCTTGCCTACCCCTTCTTTAGGTTCCGATCAAACTGTTTGCCCCACAAATTCTGTTTCTTTAAATGCAGGATCGTATGTATCATATATCTGGAGTGATGGCTCCATGGGTTCTTCTCTAACTACAGCCACCACGGGTACAATATGGGTTAAAGTAACCGATGCAAATGGCTGCTCAAATTCAGATACGATGAACTTAAATAATTACAACGTAACACCCGTAAACTTGGGTGCTGACAAAACTATATGTCCAAGCACTTCGGTTAATTTAGATGCAGGAACAGGATCATCATACTCATGGAATACTGGTGCTGCCACACAAACAATTTCTGCCTCCACAGCAGGTACTTATTTTGTAGATGTAGTTGATGTAAATGGATGCAAAACAAGAGACAGTATTACCGTTTCTCTGTTTGCTGCTCCCGATGCCAGCTTTAGCAGTGCTAGGGTAAATGGCAAGAATAATAATGTACAATTTACCGCGGTAGATGTTACTGCTGGTAATATATATGCTTGGGATTTTGGTGACGGAAATACTAGCAATACACAAAACCCGTTGCATGTTTATACTGCCGATGGTTCGTATAGCGTAAAACTTACAGTTACCAATGCCAATACTTGTACAGACGCTAAAACAGTCTCAACTGTAGTGAATACAAATGTGGTGAGTATATCAAACAAAGTGAATGGGATATCAGTATATCCAAATCCATATTTTGGCTCTACGTCGCTCAATTATAGTTTATCAGAAGCCACTCAAATATCGATTGAACTTTATGATATTACGGGTCGTAAAATAGCAACACTGGCAAATGCAAAACAAAGTGCTGGTGTATATCAATTACCTATCAATACCAATAACCAAATAGCTGGAGGTACTTATACTGTGCGTATTTCAGCCAATGGTGAAATTATATCTATTCGTGTTATAGATATAAAATAATAAGAATAAAAGATTCGTATAAAAGGAGCTTTAGTAATTATAGCTCCTTTTTTTTATATACATTGCTGAGCAAAATATATTTGTTCTTGAATAAAAACAAAACCATTATTGCCACATCATATCATGCTAGTACCGAAACTCAATATATAGTAGTCCAAAAGAAAGAGACTAATCCCCCCGCATCCCGATAATTATCGGAATTAAGCGGGGCTTTCGTGATGTAGTTCGGTATTACCATTCTAAAAACTAATCAGCCCCAGACGGAGAAGTATTATAGTTTAAGAATTGGTATTATAGAAAATTCAATTGATTCTTCAAGCGAGATCAATTAAAGTAAAAGTAACTACTCAGGTACAACACGTATTCAAAACCCTTGATAAGTCTG
>JAWXAU010000067.1 GCA_034439655.1 Bacteroidota bacterium
GCAAATATATACAAATCAATTTATTCTGAGTTATTCAGCAAACCCTATATATAAAATATACTGATCATGAAAAAATATTTTCTTTGTATTATTATATCTTTTCTCACCATCGATTTTGTAATTGCACAAACTAGCTTTTCTACAAAACTTGCCGATTCTGCTGCAGAATTAATTAAGCAATATGTGATATACGATTCAAGTTATGATACTATTGCCTACCCCAATGGTGACGTGGCAAATAACAAAGGTGTATGCACCGATGTGGTAATTAGAGCTTACAGAAAATTGGGCATAGATTTGCAAAAAGAAGTACATGAAGATATGCTTGCAAATTTTAAAAAATATCCAAACTATTGGGGCTTGAAAAAACCTGATAAAAATATAGATCACAGACGTGTCCCTAACCTCATGACTTTTTTTACCCGACAAGGAACCGTAAAAACTATCACAAAAAATGCAGCGAATTATCTACCTGGCGATATCGTCTGCTGGCGATTAAGCGGAGAAAGCACCCATATAGGTTTGGTGGTGAACCAAAAATCGGAAGATGGAATGCGATATATGATAGTACATAATATTGGCAGTGGTCAAGTGCTCGCCGATTGTTTGTTTGATTTTACAATCATTGGACATTATCAGTATGGGAAATGATTATTAATTTCTTTTTGGGAGAGAAATAAGTAGGAAAAACATTTTCGTTTTCAAAGTGTTTTATCTATCCATCCTTAATTTTTAACTATATGTTATTTAAATTCAATCGTGAAAAATTTGCTGAGCTATTGCTTGTTTCAGATATACCCGTACTAGTAAATTGTACTGTCCCGTTTGATCCTGTTTCACGCCTCTCTATTGATATGATCAAAGAACTATCAAAAAAAAATGAAGATAACATTTTGTTCATGAATGTGGATTTAGATGAAGATGAGAGCACAGTGCTTATTCACAAATATAATATTAGAAATGCACCCCTTGCATTACTTTTTTATAAAGGTGAACTGATCGGAAGAAGAATAGGTTGTGGGAACGAAAACTGCATTAATCCTTTGCTAGATTATTTCATTCCCAATAATAAATCAGTTGATGAACTTGTGCAACATGAGGCCAGTTAATTTTATCTCATTTATTAGTTTTGCTCCGGCAAATGTAATCCCGACATAAAGAGCAAAGTATTTATAATCTGATTATATAATCAACAAATAAATAAACCCTTCGATTATCCTTCCGCACCGCAGCGGCAACTCAGGATGACAACGTCCTACTTCGCAAAAGCCTCAGCCAATAAATCAGCTTGCTCTTGTGCAAATACTTTAGAGAAACCTGTGGCCGATGATGCACTACTCTTGCGGCTTACGAGCTTCATTTTAAAAGTTTCTTCACTACGCAATAAGAAAGTCCAAGCACCTTGGTTTTTTGGCTCTTCTTGCACCCAATAATATTGTGCTTTTTTATACTTTTTTCTAATAGCATCCATCTGTTCTTCGGGCAAAGGATATAATTGTTCTATGCGAACAATAACTATATCATTACGTTTGTCGGCCACTTTTTTGGCAAGCAATTCATAATAAATTTTTCCAGTGCAGAATAATACACGTTTTATTTGTGCAGGTTTTGCCTCGTTGTCATCTATTAATTCTACAAAGCCTCCTGTTGTAAAATCTTTCAATTTGCTTATGCATAAAGGATGGCGGAGCAATGATTTCGGAGTCATTACAATTAAAGGTATTCTAAAATTACGGTGCATTTGTCTGCGTAATAAATGAAAATAATTAGCAGGTGTAGACGGATAAGCAACCTGCATATTATAGTTTGCACATAATTGCAGGAAACGTTCGAGACGTGCACTGCTATGCTCGGGGCCTTGTCCCTCTTGCCCATGTGGTAATAACATCACCAATCCATTGGGTGTTTTCCACTTGGCACCTGCTGAGCTGATAAATTGGTCTATAATAATCTGAGCACCGTTTCCAAAATCGCCAAATTGTGCTTCCCATAAGGTTAAACAATTGGGCGTGGCCAATGCATATCCATATTCAAAACCTAAAACCGCATACTCGCTCAACAAAGAATTATATATTTCAAATTTGCCTTTATTGCCCATATTGCTCAAAGGAACATATACTTCTTCAGAGTCTTCTCTTTTAATAACTGCATGGCGGTGACTAAAGGTTCCGCGTTCGCAATCTTGTCCGCTCATTCGCACATCATAACCTTCACTATTCAAAGTAGCATACGCCATTAATTCACCCATGGCCCAGTCATAACTATCATTTTTTATCATGGCTTTTCTATCGCCAAATAATTTTTGTATCTTATTAATGGGTTTAAAATCTGTGGGGATATCTGTGAGTTTTTCTGCTAACTCTTTAAACCGTTTTTGCGTAACTTTTGTATTAGGCGATGGTACCTGAAAATCTTCTTTTGTTGCAATCCCCAATCCTTTCCAATAACTCGCTATGAAGTTAGTCACTTTGCCTGCACCACTTTCTTTCGATTCGTTCAAACGCTCTTGCAACATTTGTCTGAAACCTTGCTCCATTTCTTTGGCAAGGTCAGCTTCTATAGCACCGCTATTTTCTAATTTACTTTTATATATTTCTCTGGGGTTGGGATGTTGCTCAATCAGCTTATATAATAATGGTTGTGTGAAACGGGGTTCATCACCTTCATTATGTCCATATTTTCTGTATCCTAGCAAATCAACATATACATCGGTATCAAATTTTTGACGATATTCCATTGCCAAATTAACAGCGTACACTACTGCTTCCACATCGTCCCCATTCACATGGAACACGGGGCACAGTGTAACTTTGGCTACATCGGTACAATAAGTTGAAGTGCGTCCATCAATAAAGTTGGTAGTAAAACCAATTTGATTATTGATAACAATATGAACGGTGCCTCCGGTTTGGTAAGCTTTGAGTCCGCTCATTTGTTGTACTTCATATACAATTCCTTGCCCTGCCAATGATGCATCGCCGTGCATTAAAATCGGACAAATTTTATCTACATTTCCTTTATGGTCATTATCGAGCTTAGCTCTGGAGATACCTTGTACCACAGGGTTTACAGCTTCCAAATGACTGGGGTTTGGACTTAAAGTAAGTTTGATTTTTTTTCCCGCATGATTTTTATATTCGGTCGAATATCCCAAATGATATTTAACATCGCCTTCAAAAAGTCCATCGCCTTCACTCACTTTTCCTTCAAATTCTTTAAATATATCATTATAAGTTTTGCCCATAATATTGGCCAATACATTGAGGCGGCCACGATGTGCCATACCTATTATATATTCTTCAATGCCAAGTTCGGCACCCGCATTTATCACAGCGTCCAAAGCGGGTATTACAGTTTCGGCACCTTCTAATGAGAATCTTTTTTGCCCCACAAATTTGGTGTGCAGGAAGTTTTCGAATACTACCGCTTGGTTTAATTTTTTGAGTATTTGTCTTTTTTGCTCAATACTAAAATTGGGCTGGTTGCGTGTCGACTCCATTTTTTCCTGGAGCCATTTTATTTTTTCGGGGTCTCTTATATATACATATTCGGCTCCTATCGATTCGCAATAGGTTGCTTCCAGATGTATAATGATATTACGTAAAGTGGCAGGACCAATTCCTAATTCTACACCTGCATTATATATCTTGTCGAGGTCATTTTCGTTGAGTCCAAAGTTCTTCAAGCTCAAGTCAGGAAAGTATTTGCGTCGCTCTCTTACAGGATTTGTTTTGGTAAATAAATGGCCACGGGTGCGATAACCTTTTATTAAATTAAGTACATTAATTTCTTTGAGCATATCATCGCTCACCGAAAGTGGGCCATTATTCTTTTGTTGGCCTAGTTCAAATCCTTCAAAAAATTTACGCCATCCAAAATCCACCGAATCGGGATTTTGTTTATAATCTTCGTAAAGTGCGTCTATGTAACCAATCTCTGCATTGGACAAATAATTGTCAGTAATCATTTATATAAAATTAGGGTCGCAAAGATAACCCAAGTTTGCAAGCATAAAAAAAGCCCACCGAATTGGTGAGCTTAAATTTTTTGCATCGTTCAAATGCTTACTTCACTTTCTTAGAAAGTTCAGCACCGGCTTTAAATTTAACTACTTTTTTAGCAGCAATTTTTATTTCTTTGCCAGTTTGTGGGTTACGGCCTTTACGAGCTGAGCGTTGAGCTACAGAGAAAGTACCAAATCCTACAAGGATTACTTTGTCGCCTTTTTTCAAAGCGGTTGAAGTAGATGCTAAGAAAGAATTCAATGCTGCTTGAGCTTGAACTTTGGTTACTTTGGCATCTGAAGAGATGTTGTTGATTAAATCAGCTTTGTTCATGATTTTTGGTGTTTTTTTAAGTTAGATAATAAATGAATTTTATGCTTGCAAATTATTGCCAAGCGTTGATATCACAAGTGTTTACAAGGCTTTTTTATTCACATTGCAGCAAAAACAGGGGTTTGAAGGTATTTTACAACTTACAATACTGAAAATCAAGTCATAAAATATTGTCATTTTTTGCTATATTATATATTTGTAGCAACAAATCGGCTGAGTTATCCACATTATCAAGGGTATAGCGGGCTTTTTCATAGTAAATTTTTCGCTTAAAAATGAGATTTTCCAATTTTTTTTGAATTATTATAGTGTCCAATTTATCCAACAGGGGACGGGGTTTCAAGGGTATTTCCAAAAGGTTTTTTAGCAATAATTGTATATCACACCTTATATATATAGTAATACCATTATTTTTCATCAGCTCCATATTGTCCATAAAACAAGGCGTACCACCCCCGCATGATATAATAGTAGGTTTGTCTATTTCTTTGCAAATTCTGCCCAATGCGTCATGCTCAATCTGCCTAAAAAAAGTTTCTTTTTCGGTTTCAAAAATTTCTGCAATGCTTTTATTACTTGCTTTTTCTATATAATCATCGAGGTCGATATGATTAATGCCGTATGCTTCGGCAAACGATTTTGCAGAAGTGCTTTTGCCGCAACCGGGCATCCCTACTAGAAAAATTATGGGTTTGGTCACTATATATGTTGAGTGGTTTTAAAGTGGTTTTAAAAAAAAGTTCTCCAAATCAAAAAAATAAACCTATTTTTGTGGCGTGTAAATAATGATAAAGAGGGGACAACAGTCCCCTTTTTGTTTGTTTTAAAATGAGCAACGAAATTACGGCTTTAGTAGAAAACTGGGTGAATGAAGCCACCAATGGCACTGATATTTTTTTGGTAGAGGTACGCAAAGGAGTGAAAGATGGACGAATAGCTATTTTTATCGATGCCGACGAAGGAGTAACGATTGACAAATGCACTTTAGTAAATCGATACCTCAACGAAAAACTTGAGGAAATGGACCCAGACCACAATTATACCACAGAGGTATCGAGTCCAGGAGTAGACAAAGCTTTGAAACTGCCGAGACAATATTTGCAACACAAAGGACGAATACTAGAAATAAAAAGAAAGGACGGGGCATTATTTAAAGGTTGGCTTAAAGAGATAGGAGAAAAAAGTATCATTTTAGAAGACCGTAAAATAAACCTTTTGAGTAATAAAAAAGTAAAACCAGATAACGAAATTGATTTTGACCAAATAGCCGAAAGCCACGTCATCGTTAGTTTCCATTAAAATATTAAAATATTAATATAATAAATATACAAATATGCACAGTGTAGGATTGGTCGACTCGTTCGCCGAGTTTAAAGACCTAAAAAACATTGACCGGGCCACAATGATTAGGGTTCTTGAAGACGTATTCAGGCAAATGATCAAGAAAAAGTTCGGTACTGATGAGAATTTTGACATCATTATCAATGACCAAAGTGGCGACTTAGAAATATATCGTACCCGCACGGTAGTTGATGATGACGACTGTTATTCAACCGCTTTAGAAATAGAGTTGGCTGATGCACACAAGGTAGACCCTGACCTTAATGTGGGCGACGACTGTATTGAGGAAATGAACTTTCTCAAGGAATTTGGTCGCAGGGCAGTGCTTACCGCCCGTCAAACCTTGATGAGCCGCATTATGGAGCTTGAAAAAGATGAGCTATATAAAAAATATAAAGACCGTGCAGGCGAGTTACTTAGTAACGGCGAGGTTTATCAGATATGGAAAAACGAGCTGATGGTACTTGACGAAGACGGCAATGAACTAATTCTGCCCAAACGTGAAATGATACCTGCCGATTTCTATAAAAAAGGTGATACCGTAAAAGCAGTTATATATAAAGTAGAAATGGTGAATGGTAGCCCCAAAATTATTTTGAGCCGCACCGCACCCGTATTCTTAGAGCGTTTATTTGAACTGGAAGTGCCAGAGATTTTAGATGGACTAATCACCATTAAAAATATAGTACGTGAGCCAGGTGAGCGTGCCAAAGTAGCAGTAGAAAGCTATGACGACCGTATCGACCCCGTAGGTGCATGTGTAGGTATGAAGGGAAGTAGAATACACGGTATAGTTCGCGAACTTCGCAACGAAAATATTGATGTAATTAACTATACTACTAACCTACCTTTATATGTATCGCGTGCTTTGAGCCCCGCAAAAATTTCCGACATAAAAGTTGACCAAACAGAGAAAAGAATTGCGGTATACTTGAAACCAGACCAAGTGAGTTTGGCTATTGGTAAAGGCGGTCATAATATTAAACTAGGTGGTAAATTGGTTGGGTTCGAAATAGATGTATATCGTGAAACTGAGGAAGAACAAGGTATAGATGTGGACTTGGACGAATTTGCAGATGAAATAGATAGCTGGATTATTGACGAGTTGAAAAACATCGGACTTGATTCTGCTAAATCTGTCCTTGCAGTTTCTGATGAAGATTTAGTAAGACGTACCGAATTGGAAGAAGAAACCGTAGTGGAAGTGAAGAAGATATTACAAGCTGAGTTTGAAGACTAAGACTGTGATACAAACGAAATGAAAAGATGAACGAGATATTTATGTTTATATAACATGAGCTGATAGGGTTATTACATATTGTTTTTACAATACGGTTACGCTGCAAGCTCTGGTTTGATAGGCAACATATTCCGTTGATAGGTAAAACTGCAATTCAATGAGGATTGAAAGCAGAACCATCAAATGAAAAACTGTAACAATAAAATATTAACCCATGAGTGGAATATACACATTATTAAAGGTAGCTAAAGAAATCAATGTCGGCAAAGACACGATTGTCGAATTTTTGAAAAGCAAGGGTCATGTTATAGACCCCAAGCCCACCGCTAAACTTACAGAAGAACAGAACCAATTGGTAATGGCTGAGTTTGCCTCGGAGGCTCAGGTAAAAGCTGAGGCTCAGCAAATGAAGGTTGATAAACCTCGCAACGCTCAAATTTTAGCTAGCGAATTAGCACCCAAAAATCGCCCCAATATATTGGAAGAAGAAGAAAGGCAAGTGCTTATTAAAAATGCTGATTTGTTGACTCGTGAACAACAACAAGCTGCTAAGAAAAAAGCTGCTCCCAAGGTAGAAACACCCAAAGAAATAGAAGTTGAGGCCCCTGCAGAAATTATTGCAAGCGAGCCAGAAGCCGCACCTGTAGAAGAGCCCAAAAAGAAGGAAGAAAAATCGACCAAGACTAAATTGGGCATCAAGGTCATGGACAAAATCGATTTAGATAAAGTTCGTGAGGATCCTATCCGCTCTGACAGAACTCCTAAAAAGAAGAAAGCAGAACCTACAAAGCCGATAGTGGAAGCGGTGAAAGAAGAAGAAAAGCCCAAGGCTAAGAAGAAAAAGGTAGAAGAAGAAAAAGTGGAGCCAGCTCCAGTTGTAGAAACAAAGAAAACAACCAAAGTAGTTAAAGTGCCCGAACCTGAAATTGATGCTGAAGAAAAAAAACTCATTACTCCAAATTATCAAACTCTAGGCGGAATTAAATTAATGGGGAAAATTGAATTGCCCGTCGAAAAAGTACCCGAGCCTAAAAAGAAAACAGATCATGCCGCCGCAAATGCTGCTGCCAATGAAGAAAAGAAAAAACGCAAACGCAAACGAATAGGCGGTGAGAAGGTTTCTATCACACAATTTGGAGCACAAGGAGGAGGTGCCGCTGGTGCCCCCAGTAAACCTGGTGACCGCCCAGCATGGAAAGATGATAAGAAGGAAATTTCTGCCAAAGAGGTTCAAGATAAATTAAAGGCAACACTTGCACGAATAAATCCGGGCAGTCGCAAGCCCAATTTGGGAGACGTGCGATCGAAACTACGCAAACAAAAACGTAGTAGCATGGCCGATAGACGCGAAGAAGCGATGGCCGAGCAAGAACTGCAAAGCAAAGTATTAAAAGTAACGGAATTCCTTTCGGCCAATGAGCTTGCAAAGATGATGAACATGCAGGTTACACAGGTGATACAAGCATGTTTCACTTTAGGTATGATGGTCTCCATCAACCAACGTTTAGATGCAGAAACTATTAGTATCGTTGCTGATGAATTTGGTTATACCGTAGAGTTTGTTAGTGCCGATATTCAAGAAGAAGTGAAAGAAGAGGAAGATGATCCCACAGATTTGCTTCCTCGCCCTCCAATCGTTACTGTAATGGGTCACGTGGATCATGGTAAAACATCGTTGCTCGATTATATAAGAAGTTCAACCGTAGTGGCAGGCGAGGCTGGAGGAATTACCCAGCACATTGGTGCTTATGAGGTAACCCTTCAAAACGGAAAACAAATTACCTTCCTCGATACTCCTGGTCACGAAGCGTTTACAGCCATGCGTGCTCGTGGAGCTAAAATGACGGACATCGTTATTATAGTAATTGCTGCAGATGATAGCGTGATGCCTCAAACAAAAGAAGCCATAAGTCACTCGCAAGCAGCTGGAGTTCCTATTGTATTTGCTTTAAATAAAGTAGATAAAGATGGAGCAAATCCTGATCGTATTAGAGAGCAACTTTCGGCTATGAATATATTGGTAGAAGAATGGGGCGGAAAGTTCCAATCGCAAGAGATATCAGCTAAAAAAGGAATGGGTATAGAAGCATTACTTGAAAAAGTATTGATAGAAGCTGAGATGCTCGACCTAAAAGCAAATCCTGACAAACGTGCGGTAGGTGCTATTATAGAGGCATCGCTCGATAAGGGTCGTGGAATAGTTGCTACTACTATGATACAAGCAGGTACCTTGCGGATAGGTGACCCTATCCTTGCTGGTGTGCATGCAGGTAAAGTAAAAGCCATGTTCAACGAACGTAACCAAAAAATTACCGAGGCAGGCCCCTCAACTCCCGTATCCATATTAGGTTTTCAAGGGGCACCGCAGGCTGGCGACAGATTTATTGTGGCAACGAGCGAAGCCGAAGCCAGAGATATTGCCAATAAACGTTCGCAATTAATGCGTGAACAAGGACTTCGTACCCATAAACATATAACATTGGATGAGATAGGTCGTCGTTTGGCAATTGGTAACTTTAAGGAGTTGAACTTAATTGTGAAAGGCGATGTGGATGGATCAGTAGAAGCGTTGAGTGATTCATTACTGAAAATATCATCAACCGAAATTCAGGTAAATGTGATGCACAAAGCCGTTGGGCAAATATCGGAAACTGACGTTATGTTGGCTTCTGCATCCGATGCTATTATTATAGGTTTCAATGTGAGACCAAGTACACAAGCTCGCAAACTTGCCGAAGCTGAAGATATAGATATTCGTTTGTACTCTATTATATATAATGCCATTGAGGAAGTGAAAGCCGCTATGGAAGGTATGTTGGCTCCATCGTTAGAAGAGAAAATTACTTGTAATGTGGAAGTACGTGACTTGTTTAAAGTGCCCAAGGCAGGAACTATTGCAGGTTGTATGGTTACTGAAGGTAAAATTAATCGCAATACCAAAATACGTGTAATACGCGATGGCGTGGTAATGCACACAGGTGAAATCTCGTCACTGAAACGCTTTAAAGATGACGTGAGAGAAGTAGCAACAGGTTACGACTGCGGTATTAGTATCAATAAATTTGATGCAATAGAAATAGGAGATATTATAGAAGGTTACGAAGAAGTGGAAGTGAAGAGAAAATTGGTGTAACTATTAAAATCTGATTTTTTTGCATAAAATTATTGTCTTATGAGTGCTCTAGAATTAAAAGTGTATGAACTGTTCAAATCAAAATTTGGTGAGAATGAAGCTTCTTCTATCATTGAATATTTTGAATCAAAAGCTGAACAGAAGTATATAGAAAAAAAAGATGTTCTTGCTACTAAAGAAGATTTAAGCCAATTGCAAACTAGGCTTACGCGATCAATTTTTATTGCCAACACTATTCAATTTATTGCTACCATTGCCAGTATAGTTGCCATTATTAAAATGATAAAGTAAGTTATACCAATTCTTAAACTAAAATAGTTCTCCGCCTGTGGCGGATTTAGTTTTTAGAATGGCAATGCCTAACTACATCCCGAATGCCCCGCTTAATCCCGATAATTATCGGGATGCGGGGGGATTAGTCCCTTTCTTTTGGACTATTATATATTGAGTTTCGGTATAATTCTCTAAATTCTTCAAGCAGTCAAATAATTCTGGTTTATATTCAACACATATGCCTTTGTGATTGTTGGTATAATGAGACCACATTAAATTATTCTTATTATTTTCTATCAAGGAGCACGAGGCAATTGTCTGTGCTATTGCTGTCGTCGTTCTTGTTGAATGTACCAAGTGAAACCAGAGTGCTCTAATGCGTGCTTTTGCCACCAAACAAAGTCACCTTTTGTATTATCTGTATTGTCCTTGAAATATTGTTCTTCATGTCCGTCACCGAATGTGTCAATGTCTTTATTAAACTTTAATTCATATGGATCATTTAACTTAGATGCTGCGGATAATTTAATAGACGCTTTTTCTCCAATAAGTTTTTCAACTATATCAGTGGACTGAAGAGTATAAAATTTAAACACTGTTAGTTTTTGCTATTTTAAATTAAGTCTAATTTTTCTGCCCATTGTGGAAGTTATCACCGACCATAAACCTCCAACAAATCTATCACTTTCACCTCAATTATTTCGTGGTGGTTTCCCAGCATTTAAAAAAAGATATATTTCTAACTAACAAAATTTCCGCTCAGCGGAGAGACTATGAAACAAGTTCGGAATGACGCTACGCGGGGCTGTCCCATTGGGCAAAAAAACACACAGCATGAGAGAAACAGTTCCGAAGCAGCCGAATGACAATTACCACTTATTCCTTACTACTAACTCTTCATCCCCAAAGCCTCCCAAGCCATTTGAGCAGCAACCTGCTCGGCTTTCTTTTTCACGTGGTCTTTGCCTTCGCCCATCTGCTTGCCATCAACCCACACAAAAGCGTGGCGGAGTTTGTGGTTTCCGTTTTTTAGTACAGGGCCTTCTTCAAATTTTACTTCTTTGTTGGTACGCTGTGCCCACTCAAGTAATAGGCTTTTAAAGTTGTTTTCGGTTTGTTCTAAGTTATCAATATCTATATGATTTTTGATGAGGTACTGTAATATAAACTTTTGTGTTTTCTTAAATCCTTTATCCAGATAAACCGCACCAATAATGGCTTCCATGGCATTGCCATAAGCTGTTTCTATCCCATGTATACCACCGCTAAAGTTCTTTTTCTCCAGCATCACCAATTGGTCCAATCCAATTTTACGAGCCAGTTTATTTAAGCTTTCACGGCTCACTATCTTCGAACGCATCTGTGTTAGAAAACCTTCATAACGATAAGGATATTTGAGGAAAACCATTTCGGCAACCACACTATTCAATATAGCATCGCCCAAAAACTCTAAACGTTCGTTGCTGTTTTTATGGCCATTATGTTTTAGCTCATCAGCAACAGTGCTGTGTTTCAGAGCTTGTTTATATACATTGATATTATTGGGCAATAAGCCCAAAATGGATTTCAACTGTTTTTTCAGTTCCTTATCAGGTGGGAATATATTTTCTTTATTATTCACTATTGTATAACGTCATTCTGAGTCTTGCTTAAGGCGAAGAATCTCATCAATTGTAGACAGATTGCTTCGTTCCCTGTCTGCCGACAGGCAGGCTCGCAATGACGGTAGGTTTTATAACCGCAATAATAATATAAAAACGCAATCGATTTTGTCTTAACTACACAAAAAGTTTTTCCATATCTGTAGGCGAAAGGATTTTCACTGTGCGTTTCCCCGCTATATCGAAATAAGGATTTTCGCATTGGAACAAATCATTAAACAGACTTGCCATCTCTATAGCCGATAGTTCTTCGTCTTGTTTCACGCCTGTTTTGCGGGCTATGGAACGGGCCAATATATCAAGTCTATCTCCCTTGGCTTGTGTTTGTGTTTGCTTAAAATCGTCGACCATTCCTTCTATCAAAAGTTTTTCATTGGAATTTTTGATTCCTGCGGGAACGCCATTAATAATTAAAGAATTTTTGCCAAACACGGCCAAATCAAAACCCATTAAAGCTAGGTGCGGTAGCAGGTCATGCACAATTACAAAATCGCTAGGTTGCAAATCGACCAACTGTGGAAACAAACGTTCTTGTGTAGGAATCTGTTGTCCATTGGCTGAACGCAGATACTTTTCATACAATATTCTTTCATGTGCTTTTTCTTGGTCTATAATATACAATTCGTCACCTGTTTGTGCCAATATATATTTACGGTTCACTTGCCAAATACTGTCGGCAGCAGGGGCAGGCTTTCTTATAATAGTTTCTGGAGTTGAACTCTTGCCCACAAACTCTTGATTCAAACTTGCTTGCTCTGCTTCAAATCGTTCACTAAAACTACTTTTGCCATCAACCTCAAATATCTTTTTCCAATCGCCCCTGCTATTATTAGTACTTCTCGATTGTCCTCCAGGATTGAATCCCACATTTGTATCAATTTTGGGCTGTGTGGCATACATGCCAGGCTTTACCGTAAATGCAGCCATATTAAAATCTGCTTCGGGTACTTGTATATGATCGCCCAAAGCTTTGCGAGAAACGGCATGCAAAAACTGATATATAATACGTTCGTCTTCAAACTTTATTTCTGTTTTTTGAGGATGTACATTCACATCAATACTTTGTGGAGCAACAGAAAAAAAGAATACATAAAATGGAAATACATCTTTCGGTATTAGTTCTTTGTAGGCCGATGATATCGCATGGTTTAAATAACCATCACGAAAAAATCTATTATTTACAAATAAGTATTGCTCACCTCTAGTTTTCTTTGCCACTTGCGGCACACCCACAAAACCTCTGATAGAAGCCACACTGGTAATTTCTTCTACATATAATATTTCATCAGCTTTTTTATCGGCAAATACCTCAAGAACTCGCTGTTCCAATGTTCCTTTTTTTAATTTGAACATCTCATTGCCATTATTATAAAACTCAAAAGCAATATCGGGATGTGGCAATGCCACACGCAAAAACTCATCTATAATATATTTTGTTTCAACTGGATTTGATTTGAGAAATTGCCTACGTGCCGGAACATTATAAAACAAATTCTTCACCGTAATACTTGTGCCTGCATTTCCATTTACTGCTTCTACCGATTTCACTTCCGAACCTTCTATCATAATCTCCGTAGCCACTTCATCAGTATGGCGGCGTGTACGCATTTCGGTATGAGCGATTGCTGCAATCGATGCCAAAGCTTCACCTCTAAATCCCTTAGTATTCAGTTTAAATAAATCATCGGCACTTGAAATTTTGGAAGTAGCGTGTCGTTCCCAACTCATGCGGGCATCGGTTTCGCTCATTCCCGCACCATCATCTATAACTTGTATTAGGGTGCGGCCACCATCTTTTATATGCAATATAATAGTTTGGCTTCCCGCATCCACGGCGTTCTCCAGCAGTTCCTTCACTACCGACGCAGGACGTTGTATTACCTCGCCGGCAGCAATTTGGTTTGCCACATGCTCAGGTAATAGTTTTATGATATCAGCCATTGCCGCAAAGATAATTTGATTTGGGGGCTAAAAAGCTTAGTGGATATATATTGTATTTTTTGTGGGTAATAAGTTTGACGAAATCTAGTAAATAAGTCTCTTAAAAGGTCGTCCCTACAGGACTTTAGGCTGTTCCTTTGTTTTTTTTACCAAAAGGTCACCCCGCAGGGGTTTTAATACTCAAATTACAAGTCACATGGGGACGAACTTTTGGTAAAATTGTATATATATACTAGAAGTCCCATCGGGACGGCCTTTAAAAGGAGACAGCAAATCCAGATATATAGGGGATTTAGAACAATTACTTCAACAAGTCCTTATATTCCTTCAAATGCTCTTTCAACTTTTCTATTACAACTTCAATAGGTTCATCACTCTCGCCACCTGAGGCATTAAAGTGACCACCACCATTAAAATATTTGCGGGCAAATTCATTACATGGAAAAGTTCCTTTACCTCTGAAAGACATTTTTACTTTCACCCTGCGGTCGATAACCAATATAGCGAGCTTTACACCGCTAATAGTTAAGCCCCAATTAACCAATCCTTCGGTATCGCCAGTAAGCACACCGTAATGTTTTATTTCATTTCTATCGAGCACCATAATGGTGGTATTAAGCTCAGGAAAATATTCTAATTTGTGTGCCAGGGTATATCCAATTAATTGCGTACGTCGTAAAGTAAAACTATCATATATATGACTTTGCACTTGGTCGCTTTTTACGCCACAATCTAATAGGCGAGCAACAATGCGGTGAGTATTTCCTGTGGTAGTATCGTGGCGGAAGTTGCCCGTATCAGTTAGTATACCTGCATACAAACATTCAGCAATGTCTTTATTCATCAAAGCATCGTCGCCCATTATATTAATAAAAGTATATATCAATTCGCAGGTGCTACTTGCTTTGGTATCGTGCAGGCGATATTCATCAAAAGGTTCTGGCTCTAAGTGATGGTCTATCATTACTTTGGTAGCTTTGCACAGGGCTACTTCATGACCCATTTCATTAATACGTTTCAGGGCATTAAAATCTAAGCAAAATATAATATCAGCCTCGGCTATCAGTGCTTTCGACTTCGCAACTTGGTCTTCATATATAATAACACTATCATTACCTGGCATCCAGTTAAGGAAAGCACCATAATCGGTGGGCGTAACTACCACTACATGCTCAAAGTTTTTAAGTTTTAAATAATTATATAATCCCAACGAAGAACCCAGTGCGTCAGCATCGGGCTTGTGGTGGGTGGTAATAAGGACACGCTTATCGGGCGTTAGTATATCTTTTAATTCTATAATAGGTTTCACGCTGCAAATATAAGTGGTAAGTAGCAAGTGGTATGTGGTATGTGGTATGTGGCTGACGCCGCATGGACATTATTACTTACCACTTATCAATTACTTCTACTTTGACAAGTTAAAAAAAGAGGTTCGATAGGTATGATATTTGCTATATAAAAAGCAACACTATAATATATACACCATGAGCAACCATACTCAA
>JAWXAU010000068.1 GCA_034439655.1 Bacteroidota bacterium
AACTACATCCCGAAAGCCCCGCTTAATCCCGATAATTATCGGGATGCGGGGGGATTAGTCCCTTTCTTTTGGACTATTATATATTGAGTTTCGGTATTAATTTTTCATACTCAATTTTTTGATGTTGTTCGGGATAGAAAGCCTTTCGTTAGTTCGGAGGGCTTTTTTTATTTTTATTTCCACTTTAAACCAATTGCCATTAGTTTTGTAGAAACTAAATAATGGATTTTGAAATAGGACAAATGGTCAATAACGAGCATATTATATTGTTTGATGGGGTTTGCAATTTATGCAATACCATGGTTCAGTTTGTAATTAAAAGAGACCCGAAGGCTAAATTCAAATTCGCTTCTTTACAGTCGGAAAGTGGGCAAGCAATATTGAAAAAATTTAATTTACCGGTCAATGATTTTAATTCATTTGTATATATACAAGGCGAACAATGTTATCTTCGCTCATCAGCAGCACTTAGGGTTGCGAAGGAATTGGGCGGAGCTTGGAAATTATTTTATGCTTTTATAATCATACCTAAATTTATCCGTGATTTTTTTTATAATATGATAGCAAAGCGGCGATATAGTATGTTTGGGAAACAGGATAGTTGTATGATACCTACATCTGAGTTAAAGAGTAGGTTTTTGGAGTGATAAATATTATATTGAAAACAGAATACCTTTGGCGTTTTGTCATGTCGATCTTGAACGCTTTCGGCAGAGACATCTCACTAATATAGTAGTTCCCTCGTTCCTCGGGAGGACAAAACCGCAAAAAAGAACTACACTAATTCACACCCCCAACTTCTCTTTCAAAGCATAATAGTTCCTATCCGTACTATTACGAGAAACCAATTCACCGATAAATCCTGCAAGGAATAATTGCACACCTATAATAATAGCAGTAAGAGCTAAGTAAAACAAAGGCTTATCAACGATATCTCGAACATCAGAATAACCGCGTATCGATGCACTCACTTTGTCCCAAATAAGTTTAATAGTTAATGCAAATCCAATCAGAAAAGAAATGCCACCCATAAACCCAAAAAAGTGCATGGGGCGTTTGCCGAATTTGCCCACAAAAAATATACTTAACAAATCCAAAAAACCATTCATGAATCGAGAAAGTCCAAATTTGGTAACACCATATTTTCTTGCTTGATGTACCACTTCTTTCTCACCTATTTTTTTGAAGCCAGCCCATTTGGCTATAACAGGAATATAACGGTGCATTTCGCCATATACTTCTATATTTTTCACTACTTCATGTTTATATGCTTTTAGTCCGCAATTAAAATCATGAAGTTCAATACCACTCATTTTGCGGGTAGCCCAATTGAATAATTTGGTAGGAATAGTTTTGGTTATTGGGTCATAGCGTTTGGCTTTCCATCCACTCACCAAATCAAAACCACCTTCCATAATCATTGTATATAATTCAGGGAGTTCATCGGGACTATCTTGCAAGTCGGCATCCATAGTAACTACCACTTTGCCTGCTGCATGATGGAACCCAACATTGAGTGCAGCAGACTTTCCATAATTTCTGCGAAATTGTATACCTTTTATATGGTTATTTTCTTGATGAAGTTTATTGATCACTTCCCAACTTTTATCTGTGCTGCCATC
Source organism: Bacteroidota bacterium (assembly GCA_034439655.1). Lineage (NCBI taxonomy): Bacteria > Pseudomonadati > Bacteroidota > Bacteroidota bacterium. The sequence goes on from JAWXAU010000068.1 coordinate 1,623, forward strand.
ATCTACCATAATCACTTCGTAAGTGTGCTTGTGTTCATCCAAAACCCTTTTAATCCAAGCGGATAGTTCGGGCAACGATTCATCTTCGTTATATACAGGTACTATAATAGATATATCCAACATTAGGCTTTACGTTTAAATAAAAATAATGACGAAATTAAAGATAAAATGAAACCTACCATAAAGGTGAGCATATAAAAACTGAGGCAGGCAAGTATCGCTTTTTTGAAATCGCCAGCTTCTATTATATTTTGTGTGGTTCCGGGATTTTCTTTCAAACTAATTTTTTCCAACGCTTGCATCACATCTGAATTTCCATAATAATAAATAAATAAAAATACTGCGGCTATTGCACCACCAATAAATACAGTAATAACGCCAGCACCTAGTCCTTCAGTAATTCGCATGGGTCTGCCAGCAAATTTGCGACGGTGTTCCAGTATTGCTAATACAATAGGAACCAATACCATCAATAAGTTTAGTATATTATAATTGCCATCGAGGCTATGATTGTCTTCTATAGTTTTGCGTGTGGTGAAATATAAATATATAATAAGCAATACACCCATTGCCAGGCCAAATTTTATAGCGGTACCTAGGGGTGATATTAATGCTGGTTTTTCTTCGCTCATGCTTTATTTGATTTTAAAAGTTTGTGGAATGCCGCAGCAATTAATGAAGTAATGATACCTGGAAGCAAACAACCCATGAATGAGAAAAATGCCATTGGCATGGGGCCATTCATCATTTGTAAAATCTCTTTCCCTTTTTCAAAATCTTCCTCACGCATTTCACCTTTGTCTACTTTCTTCTCCATAGCTTTCATGCCCTCACGCATAATTTCATCAATTTTTTCAGGATTTATTTTGAAATAAAAGTATGTAAATGCTGCTACTATTATAGAAAACCAAAGTACTGTGAGCAATGAGGTTAGGAATGCTTTGCCATAGCTAATTTCTCCACCCAAATTTTTATCGCGGTGTATTTTAATGGCCGCCAAACCAAAACCTAAAATAATAAAATATTGTATATAACTATATATTTTATTACCTTCCATGTTACCGGTCCATATAAATATATAATTATATATTAACATGAACACACCCAAAATTCCACCAACTATTAAAGTAGTTTTTAATGGACTTGCACTTTCTTCTTGTATATAGTTTTCTTCACTCATAAATTTATTTGATACTGGTTAAGGCTGCAAAGATAAGCCATTTGCAATGCGTCTTTGTTCGGCAACTTGTTAGCAATATGGGTGGTATCCAAATCGCCTTTAAAGAATAGGAGGATGGGCAGTAAATAGGGGTGCATGGGGTCTTCTTCCTCTATACTATTGGCTGCTTTTATAATATCATCCACCTCTTCATCCACCATTTCTTGTAGCTCGATTAACGATGCATAAATTTCATGCTCTTCACTAAAGCCATCTTCTTGGGTCAATAAGAATTCATCCAGAAAATCTTCCAAAGATGCTTCCATTTCATCATGTTTGCACTCATCAATATATAATAATAAATTGAGAAGTTCGGTGCCACGGTCCAAAGTATTTTCTTCTATTTCAATCCATTCAGCACTTTCAAAATAATCAGGGTCGAACCTGTTCGCATCCACCGATAAAAAATGCACCATCAATAAATCGAAAACTGCCTCTTGCAATTCTATATATTGTGGATGGCGGGAAAATATTTCATCGAGTTTTTTTACTTTATCTTCAAATCCCATTTCTAGTGCGAGGGATTTTTGCAACTCATCAACCAATATATGATAATCATTGGGAAGTTTTTTTACAGAAGCATATCCTTCAAATAGTCCGTTTAGGGCGGCATTGATTGAGCTGTTAGTTTGGGTCATTATGTTTTTAATTTTTTCTTTTTGGCCGAAGGGAATAATACATTGTTCAATATAAGTCTATATCCGGGTGAATTTGGGAACAATGATATATCGGTAGGAGGGTCGCTCACCAGATGTTGATAGTCTTCTGGATCGTGGCCCCCATAAAAAGTCCAAGTTCCTTTGCCGTAGTCGCCGTGCAAATATTTGGCCTCGCCCATCGACTTATTTTCGCCCATTACAACCACGGTGTTTTTTATAAATTCTTTGTGAAAAGCAGTTGTCTGTCCCATAAAACCTTTCACTATTTTGGTATGATCCTGGCACAACATGGTAGGTACTACATCGCTTTTTGCAGAGAAATCGAACAAGGTAAAATAATCTTCTTCTTCACGCACATTTCGCATTTCTGGTCGGCAGTCTATACTTGAGTATTCATAAGTATACGGGTCTTTGAGCAAGGTGAATTTCTCGAAAGCAAAAGTATTGGTAAAATTAAGTTTGGCATCGGCATTGGGGTTTGAGCCATCGCCATCAAACACACTCTCGCATATATCAACACCATCGGCGGCAAGGGCTATATCATAACTATCGGTTGCACTGCACATGGCAAATAAGTAGCCGCCGCCCATCACAAAATCACGAATTTTTTTGGCTACTGCCAACTTAAGTACAGATACTTTTGCAAAACCATGTTTGGCTGCTGTGGCTTCCGATTCTCGCACTTCGGCTTGGTACCATGCCGCGGTGTGAAATGAGCCATAAAATTTTCCATACTGCCCGGTAAAATCTTCGTGGTGCAAATGGAGCCAATCGTAAGTAGGTAATTTACCATCCAATACTTCATCATCAAAAACTACATCATAAGGAATTTCTGCATACTTCATCACCATGGTAACTGCATCATCCCAAGGTTGTTTGGTTTTGGGCGAGTATACCGCCACTTTAGGTGCTTTATATAGTTTCACCACTTCCATGTTTTGGTCGGGTTGTGCTATTTCTTCGCGTATACCTTGCGATTGAGCATCCGTAATTTTTTGATAAGTGATGCCGCGTAGTTTACATTCTTTTTCAAAAGTTTCGGTATAGGCAAACATAAAACTTCCACCTTTATAATTGAGCAACCACTCAGCCTCCACACTTTTGGCAAGCACCCAATAAGTAATGCCATACGATTTGAGGTGGTCTTTCTGGGTGTCGTCCATAGGGATAAAAATGAACGAAGCGTGAGCCCTCATTATTATAATAGTTGTAATGATGAGGAGATAAAATTTCTTCATATTGGGTTTACGTTTTTTAAAGGCCAAAGGTTGCAATTACTACTCCAAAAATAAACTAAAAAACTTGGCTTGCAATGGCTTTTGTGGCTTCACTCTGACCCATGGTATAATAGTGCAGCACGGGAACCTTTGCCTCCTTCAATTCCTTCGACTGTTTAATAGCCCATTCAATTCCAATTTGTTTTACGGCTTTATCGTCTGTGGCTTTTTCTACCTCGTTTGCCAATTCTTCAGGAATATCTATGGCAAATATTTTTGGTAGTATACTTAATTGTTTCTTGGTGGTCAATGGTTTCAGTCCTGGGATGATTGGTATCTGAATATCCATTTCTTTGCACTTGGCCACAAATTCAAAATATTTACTGTTGTCGAAAAACATTTGCGTAACAGCATAACGTGCTCCTGCCTCCACTTTTCGTTTCAAAAAATTAAGGTCTGAAGTCATATTGGGTGCTTCAAAATGTTTTTCGGGATAGCAGGCCACGCCGGTACAAAAATCTGTAGGAAAAGGATTGGTAAGCTCTTGATCCAAATAAATCCCGTTATTCATATTGATGACTTGCTGTATCAACTCCAAAGCATTTTTATTGCCGTCGGGCTCGGCGTAGAACTGTGGATCGTTTTTAATACTGTCGCCGCGTAAGGCCAGCACATTTTCTATTCCTAAGAAATGGAGGTCAATCAATGCATTCTCGGTTTCCTCTTTGCTGAAACCTCCACATATAATATGGGGCACCGCTTCCACTTTATAGCGGTTCATGATGGCTGCACAAATAGCTACCGTGCCTGGACGTTTGCGGGTAGAAATTTTATCGAGCCCTCCATCGAGGCGTTTACGGTAAATATACTCCTCACGATGGTAGGTTACATCCACAAAAACGGGCTTAAATTCCATTAATGGGTCAATACCGTTGTAAATACTGTCGATGCTTTTACCTTTCAAAGGTGGCAAAATCTCTATGGAAAACAGCGTTTCTGTAGCGTTCTCGATGTATTGGGTTATTTTCATCTCACGGCAAAATTAAGCATTTGCATTCGGTTCAGATAAATATTTAAAAATCATTTGCCTTATTTGTTTTATCGTGTTACTTTTGCAGCCCTTTTATTGAGGGTAAATAAATTAACAATACAGACATGAAAGCAGTAGCATTATTTGGTAACAAAAGAGAAACCACCGGCAAACGCGGTTCAAAAGATTTGCGTAACACAGGTAAAGTGCCTTGTGTACTTTATGGAGGCGATCAAAAAGAACCTTTACATTTTTATATGTATGCTTCCGATTTTAAAGACATCGTATACACGCCCAATACTTACAAAGCCAAGTTGGATGTGGATGGTGAAATATACAATGCCATTATCCAACAAGTACAATACCATCCTGTTAATGATACGATTATCCATGTCGATTTCTTAGCCGTTTCCGACGACAAGCCAGTTACCATGCAAATACCGGTGAACATAACAGGCAATTCGCCAGGTGTGCGTGCAGGAGGTAAAATGGTGAAGAAAATTCGTAAAATGACTTTGCGTGGTCTTATCAAAGACTTCCCCGATTTTGTAGAAGTTAAAATTGATGCCCTTGAGTTAGGCAAATCAATCAAAGTACAAGATATCAACTTGCCAGGCATCACCATTCTTGATGCTCCAGCCAATGCTATTGTGAGTGTAACCGTAACACGTTCTACCAAGCAAGAAGCTGCCGCTACTCCAGGCAAATAATAAAAATAATAATGAAATTTAAAACGCTGCCTTTAATCAGGTAGCGTTTTTTTTGTCGTATGCACAACGTCATTGAGACTCCGCAAGCTTGCGGGGTTCCAACGTGGCAATCTCGTTGATTCCGAAAGTACTAAATTTGTCAACTTTGTTTGCATCCACGCGGGCAAAGTTGTCAAATCTCCCTTTCTTTTTAAAGATTAACTTCGTCAAATTAAAATATTCTTCACATTGAAGCAATTCGCCGCGACGAACAGAATGACGTTGTGGGAATAATCCTGTAATTTGCAACCCCAAAACCTATGAGTTTTTTATCTAAAATATTTGGCAAAAGCAAGTCAGCAGAACTACCTGCCGATTTTGTAAACCCCATCAAGGTCGACCTACATAGTCATTATCTGCCGGGTATCGATGATGGCGTACAAGAGGTAGCTGAGTCGATAGAAATATTGAAGATATTGGAAAGTAAAGGTTATACCAAAGCCATTACCACGCCCCATGTGATGAGCGATTTTTATAAGAATTCGCCCGAAATTATCAATACCAAATTGGAAATGGTGCGTGAGGAAATGCAGAAGGCAGGACTCACTATAAAACTGGAAGCAGCAGCCGAGTATTATGTCGATGATAATTTTATCAGCAAAGTTTTAGCTCATAATATACTCTCCTTTGGTAAAGAAAAATATGTATTGATTGAGACAGGCTTCTTGGATATGCCCATGAATTTGCTTAGTGCCATTTTCGAACTTAAAACTTCAGGCTATATACCTGTGTTGGCTCATCCTGAACGTTACCAATATTTTATTCCCGGTTCCGATAATTATGAGCAAATTGTGGCAAGTGGTGTTTTGTTTCAAATGAACTTATTATCTATTATTGGGTATTATAATCCACAAGCCAAAAAAGTAGCCGAGCACTTAATTCAAAACCAAATGGTGAATTTTGTGGGCGGCGATACACATAATATGAAACACCTATGGTTGGTGCAGGAGAAAGCCGTGAAGCATCCTTTATATGGCAAGTTGGTGGAGTTGCCTTTGTTGAATAATAGTTTGTGATATTACTTCTTCTCCAAATTTTTCTGCTTAACTTTATTCGCTTGCGACAATTGCTGCAACGCACGTTTTCTATATTCATTGCCTACGCCCGACAAGGCTTGCTGCTTGCGAGACATCAAATCAGTAGTTTGTTTGAAACTTTCTTCATAGCCCAACCAGCCTTTGGCTTTTTTAGAGTTTTTCCTAATCAAGCCAAAAGGGTTTTTAAGGGTACTAAATAAATAATACCAATTCTTAAACTAAAATAGTTCTCCGCCTGTGGCGGATTTAGTTTGGAGAATGGTAATGCCGAACTACATCCCGAAAGCCCCGCTTAATCATGATAATTATCGGGATGCGGGGGAATTAGTCCCTTTCTTTTGGACTATTGTATATTGAGTTTCGGTATTCCTGTGCACAAACACAATATGAAAAAAGTATAAAAGCGAAAAGTATATATGTCCTTTTGAGCATTTTTATTGCAATTGTTTTGTTAATCGGGACACCAACAATATATGATTTTATTTTTCCTGTAAAAACGCTGGGAAAGAACTACTCCTTCACCACTTTAATTCTCTCTACTCTTTCACCTTCATTAATTTCCAATATATAAATTCCCCTAGCATATCCACTTAAATCCATATTGAAATTATCTCCTGATAGATTTGATTTCTGTATTATCAGTTGCCCTGTTATATTATAAAGTTTGATGGTAGCATTGATAAGTTTTTTGCTTGCTTGAATATTAATTTGACCATTCGTAGGATTTGGAAAAACACTATACTTTGTATGATATACATTTTCGATCCCTATTTGATTTATATTTGCAATATTTGATTTAGTAGAACTATAGGAATATGTTTTTTGTGATGGAGCACAACCCTGCAGATTTACCACTTCTATCTGGTAATAAAGGTTTCCTGTAGGGGGATTAACATCTGTATATGAATTTAAATTACTGGCAATTGTTGTTAGTAAACTTAGTCCAGCACTGCTTGTTCCTCGATAAATATTATAAGATGCAAACTGAATGCCTTCATAATGCGACCATATCAAATTCCAATTATTTCCTTGCCCTTTATTTATAGTTAAATGTATTGTTTTATGATAATCACTCGCCAAAGTAGTAATTCCGCACGTGTCAATGGCTTGTAATTTATATCTGTTTGCTTGCACATCGGGATTACTTGCAGTATCCACAAAAGTAGAAAATGCAGCATAAGGTACTTTGCCTATTGTATTATATATATTGGCTTGCGATGTTTCTTTTAAAATTACGAAGGAATCTATAGAACCTGCATTTGCTTTTTCCCATATAACAATATTTTTATTGGTGCTACTATCCACACTTACTAAGCAAATGGGCGGTGGGGAAATAAATGAAGCATTGAGTGAGAATGTGTCTGATAGAGCCTTACAGCCATTGCTATCCACTACTTGCACAAAGAAATTTCCTGAGTTATTTATATAAGTTTGATAAGAAGTTGCTCCGTTATTCCAGTTATAAGTGCTATAAGAACTATTTACATATAATTCTACAGAACCTCCCGTGCAAAATACCAAACTACCCTTATGGTATATGATAGGTTTTGGAGTGGGTTTGTAGAAGTCAACATTAGCTATATTAGAGGTTAAGGGGCAATTACTATCTGTAACTATAACTGAATATTTTCCAGAAGTATATGCATAAATAAAACTATCCGTGGCCCCTTGTATTTTTATACCACCGAGCAGCCATTGATAACTATAGGTGGGTGCTGAAATGCAAAATAAATATATAGAATCTCCTGAGCATTTATTCGTAATATTGGTTTGGATAATTTGAGCAGTATGTGTGCAAGTAACGCCACCCGAGCAATATATCCACCCTTGCTTATATAATGTATCAGTACATCCCGTAGTATTATTTTGTGCAATTAATGTTATATCATAATACCCATTTGTTTGATAGGTATGTTTTGGAGGATTTGTTCCCACATAATAAGTTCCATCACCAAAAACCCAGGTAAATGTATAGCTATTTTTACTGGGAGTAGTATTTAAAAACTGTACGTCAAAGGGTGGTGTGGTAAATACTTGTGTGTTTTGGGTAAATGAAAGATTGAAGTTTGTTGGTTGAATAGTGAGGCGTAAAGTTATAATACTATCACAACCCAAAGTATTACTTACAGTATCATAATATATACCCGATGTAGTTATCGTGTTCCCCTTGAAACTATAGCTACCACAGGCTGTGTCGAAGATTGTGCTCCCACTGCTATTATTGATTGTGAGGTTTAAAGTGATTATACTATCACAACCTTTTGCATTCGTTAAGGTATCATAATAAACACCCGATGCAGCAAGTGAATTCCCACTAAAAGAGTATTTATCGCAAGCTGTTTTTGTAAGTGTATTATAACTACTTTGTATAATAGTTAAGTTTAAAGTGATTATACTATCGCACCCCAAATAATTTTTTAATGTATCATAATATACACCTGAACTTGAAATTGTATTTCCGCTAAATGTATAGGAATTACAGGAAGTTTTTGTGATGGTGGTGAAGTTTGAATTAACTGAAATTTTCACGGAATCTAATTTTGCACATCCGGTAGACGTGATTGTTTCTGTTAAATAGTATGTAGTATTAACATTAGGAGCTACAACAGGGTTAGCTAAATTAGAAGTATAACCAAGTGGATTAGAAGTCCATGAATATGTATTTCCATTGACCGCAGAGGAGCCAATATATGCAGAATCTCTAATGCATATTATTTTATTGGAACCGACATTTGCGGAGGGTAGCGGGTTTACAATAACAGTGATTGCCCTAGGGCTTACACTTCTTATGCAAATACTGTCAAGTGCATAAAATGTAGTTGTTTGATTTAAAGTTTTAGTATTATAATAATTCCCTGTATCTAAAAAAGTGTTGCAACTTGAATCACTATACCATATAATTAATCCTTTTCCTACTACATGTAGTTTTGTTTTATTATTTGCACATATTGTTAATGATGATTTAGGTGTGCTATCTGTGGGAATAGAGGGAGCAAGACAATTCGTATTACACATATAGCTAGTTCTGGAAACTTTGGTGCCGTCACCAAGTTCTCCCTGGTCATTACTTCCAACACCGCAAAACAAACTTCTACTTGATTTCAGCCCCATCGTATGATTTGACCCACCTTTAACACTAACCCAGTTTTTATCAGTTCCTATATGAACCGGCTTAAGCCGAGCCGTCGTGCTTCCATCACCTAGCTGTCCATCATCATTCGCACCCCATGACCAAAGCGTGCCATCGGTTTTTAAACCATGTGAACTTGACGCAAAAGCTGCACTAGTAGCTATACTTAGCCAATAACTTTCTTTACCTACTTGAAGAGGGCTTGTTCTGTCTTTTGTAGTCGAATCACCCAATTGTCCACCATTGTTCCGTCCCCAAGCCCAAAGTGTTCCTGATGCTTTTAAGCATATAGTATGTGCATCAGTGCCAACTATGCTTATCCAGTCATTATTTGTACCAATTTGAATTGGGTACTTTCTCCCTCCTGTTGTAGAATCGCCCAATTCCCCATAACCATTAGAACCCCAACCCCATAGTGTTCCATCTGCTTTTAGGCCATGTCCGTGCCCCATACCTTGATAACTATTTCCGCCAACACTAATGCTGACCCAATTATTCGCAGTTCCTATTTTTGTAGGTATAAGTTTACGTGCATTTGAGCTATCTCCAAGTTGATAAGCATCATTTTGTCCCCATCCCCATAAGGTTCCATCTGATTTTAATGCATGCGAATGAGTTTCAGTGGAAGCAACGCTTACGTAATCTTTGTCTACTCCAATTTGAATAGGATATGAAATATTGTTAATATTAGAATCACCCAAAGCAGCACCCCGACCCCATGCCCATAAACTTCCATTTGACTTTAGTGCAAACCCACATATCGTACTCGCTGAAATACTTGTCCAATTATTGGCTTTGCCTATCTGAACTGGCCTATCCCTGTTTATAGAAGTTGAATCACCCAGCGTGCCACCATTATTACACCCCCATGCCCATAATGTGCCATCTGATTTTAATCCCAATGTAAATGTACCTCCGGCGGATATGCTTATCCATTCGCTTAATATATAACTTTTTGTTAGTGTAGGTATAATTCTAACTGTATCAGTGCTATCATATAATTGGCCGTAATTATTATATCCCCAAGACCAAATAATTCCATTTGCTTTTAAACCAAATGAATGAAAATTTCCACCTGCGACGCTAACCCAATTACTATCACTTCCAATTTGAACTGGACTGTGTCGATCTGTACTTGTAGAATCGCCAACTGCACCCCAGCTATTATTTCCCCACGCCCAAAGAGTACCACAAGATTTTAAGGCAAGTGAATGATAAAATCCAGCATATATATATACCCAATTATTATCAGAACCAATTTGCACTGGACTATATATATGATTGGTATTCCCATTTCCAACCTCACCATAAGTATTTATTCCCCAACTCCAAAGTGTACCATCTGCTTTGATTGCAAGTGTTTGTCCACCACCAGATGAAAGTGTCACCCAAGAGTTATCATTCCCAATTTGCACAGGCTTTTTGCGTGTTGTATCTGTTCCGTCACCTACAGAACCATATACATTATTTCCCCAACCCCATAAGGTTCCATCTGCTTTAATGGCGTGCGAGAAAAATGACCCTGCAGATATAGCTACCCAGTTACTGTCAGCAACAATCAAAGTAGGGCTAAGTCTATTGGTGTCTGTTCCATCTCCTAATTGCCCATAATTATTAATACCCCAGGTCCAAAGCCTTCCATCAGCTTTCAATCCCAAACTAAAATGCTGCCCTGTCGTAATACTTATCCAACTGCTATCGTTTCCAATTTGAATTGGAGTTCTTCTAAATGTTTGCTTAGTCCCATCTCCTAATTCACCATAAGCATTATATCCCCAAGCCCACAACGTGCCATCGGCTTTCAAACCTAATGTGTGGGTTAACCCTACCGAGATACTGACCCATTTATCATCTGTGCCAATTTGTATAGCTGTTTTTCTATTAATGTTTGTGCCATCACCTAATTGGCTAGAGTCATTATTACCCCATCCCCAAAGTGTCCCTTCTCTAATTTCGAACCCATGGTCAGCAGAACAACCTACAGATAATCTCTGGTAATTCGCCCTATAAGGCACAGTTTTTTTTGTATTCCTTCTATTGATTTGAGCAGTTGTGTATAGCGAACACAACAATATAATGGCTAATAGAAATAGTGTACTTATTTTTTTCATGATAGTTCCTGTAATTCAGTTACAAACCTAGTTTATTTTAAGAATATATTTTGTCAAAAATTTTATAATGCTAAAGTTATGATTTTAAAAAAATAACTTGTATATATTGTATTGTTGGTAACGACGTCAACAATTGACAAGTTTTCTTCATACCTTGTTTTGAGTTAATTAGAAGGCAAATATAACTGAATGAATTCGATATAAAATAAGAATTAACTTATATAGAGATTATTGACGAGAAAAGAGTTTTTTGATCAAATAACAATGTATCTTCGCATATAATCTTATAGAAATTATTTTGAGTCACTCTATTTTAAAACATTCATTTTCTGCAAAATGGGTTACACCGCCTTCAATTTTCTATATTGCTGACACGGCTTTCTGTAGAACACTTTTTAATGATCCAGTTGGTACAGATGTTGATACGACTTTGGCCGGATTTGTTATACAGAATAATGTTTCTAGTGTGACAGAACAAAGCATAAACATTTCTTCATTCGAGTTATCATTAATGCCAGATATATTTAAAAACATAATTGACAAATTGATAGAAGTCAATCAAAATTCAGGCTTTAATCCAATTGCATTTGAATCATTTGCCTTGGGAGCGGACATCGAGCTTAATGACATGTTAGATAGTGAAGCGGCATCGATATGGTTAACGAAGAAATTTATAGCTCAAAACTTATATTTTCCAGAAGAGTTATCTGAGTTGAGAGAAATATATACTACTGACATTTCTTTCATTCTTCAAAATACAAAAGCTTCAAAACAATATGTTTACAAAATACAACCTAGGAATAATAAACCTACGTCACTTTTTTTTAGTGTGATGGAAATCAACCTAAAAAATCAAGAAGTAATGGCTCGCAATATTATTCAAATATTTAATGAAGCTATCTCTGTAATAATATTTCAAATAAATAATTTGTTTTTCTATGAACAAACTAAGTGAGAATAACCCATTTATCTTGCCTCAAGGTCAGGAGCAAGGGCATTTTGGTCAAAGTACAATAATTGACCAACTTACAACAATTAGTGTCTATCAAGAAAAAATGCCTATATGGTCTTTACAGGCACGTAGTAGACATACCTTTAATGGCGATATCAGTAAATTTTATACAGACCATTTAAAGCATATTATAGTATATAATGAAAAGAAAGAAGATTATTATTTAACAGGTATAAAAAATCTTATCAAGAAAAATAATTTTTTGCAGCTTTCATTGACAACTTCAGATGATTCTGAAAGTGAAGCAGATTTTGAAAAAGAAATTTCAGACCATCCGCATAAGTATATAATAGATATTAAACCATTGGATAATGAAAGAGATTTAAATATTATCTCTGAAATCGTAAAAAAAATAGGTGTTGAATTTACAATAGATGATGTATCAGAATTGTTTTCGGTTGACAACGATTGTATATTAAAAATAGCTAATAATATAGAAAAATAGATATCTATGGATTGTTATCTAATGGGGGATTCCATAGAGTGTGAGCACAGCGAAGTGGTAGCTAAAAAAATTATTCCTTCTTCTCCACAAAGAAGAGATGATATAGGTGTATGCATAAAATATCTTTGTACAAGGGATGGCAGTGCAGAGGTAGTAAAAGAACTAGATCCGAAAGTACATAAGATAAAAGAATCTTCCAACTTAAATTTGGGCGATTGCATTAAGTCTGAAGCTTTTTTTGTTCTAGTTGAAGGACTAAGGCCATTAAGTAAAACAAAGCTAGGTGGCCAATCTAATAGGCATAGTTCTAACAGTGTCAGCCCGCGAAAATACACTTATGCAGAAATATCTTATCCTTTTGCACGTATAATGCATGCCTTAGAAAATAGGCAAAAGGAAATTGGTAAAATTAATATGTGATTATTACTTCTTCAACGTCAAAATAGAAAAATCAGTATCTACTTTTCTAATAGTAGTGCTCAATAATCCCAGTCCGGTTATTTCCATTTCTACCACATCATTTTCTTTGAGCCATTGTGGTTTATATTCTTTATCGTATAATAGGCCTGTGCCATTGAGTTCGAGAAAGCAGCCAGTGCCTACGGTACCACTGCCTATTACATCGCCGGGCCATATATCAACGCCATAAGCACAGCGTTCAATAATCTCGGCAAAAGTCCAATCCATATCGCCCACATTGCCTTGCGACACTTGTATACCATTCACCCTGCACACCATTTGCAAATTATGGTTATTGCCTGTATGATTTGGTTTGGCAGGAACTATATATTTTTCGAGTTCATCGGGTGTTACAAACCACGGACCTATTACGGTGCTAAAGTCTTTGCCTTTGGCAGGGCCAAGGTTCAATAACATTTCTTCCATTTGCAAAGTGCGGGCACTTATATCATTCATAATAGTATAACCTGCTATATATTTATCGGCATCGGCAGCTTTTATATTGCGTCCTTTTTTACCAATCACTACCGCAATTTCCAGTTCGAAATCGAGCTTTTGAAAATGGTCGGGCATGCACCATATTTCTCCTGGCCCTTGTATGGCATTGTGATTCGTAAAATAAAAAATAGGATACGAATCGAATTCTTCTATCATAGGAACACTCCTGTTGCGGCGGGCTGAAGCCACATGTTGGCGAAATGCATAACCATCGCGGCAGGAAGTAGGACGGGGCACAGGGGCTAGTAATGTGACCTCACTTAGTGCTATACTTTTATAAGCATCGGCATTTTGTTGTATAGCATCATTATAATAACGAACTTGGAACATGGTCCGCTCTTCTTCCAAAAGTAATAAGCCCAAATCGTCAGGAATTTTCTCATCGATTTCGGCAATGGGATATACGCGGTCGTTATGTGCAAGTATGCCCATGTGCTCGCCGTGTTGTTGTCTGTAGGTTACTAGTTTCATGTTATGTTATATTATATATGTTAACTGATTTATATATCGTCCCCAAAGGGACTTGGGATGATATCATATTATTGTTTTTACCAATATATAATCCCTACGGGATAATTGGAGATTGTGCTGAGTCGGACAGAACTTAATATTGTTATTTTTGAACCTATAATCTATATTAGATGTATAGTATTTAAATTGCTCCGCTAGGAGCAAAATATCGGTAAAACATAAAAACGGAAGCCTAACATAAGTCCCTTTAGGGACGATATATTTGAACGCATTTTTATTATATATTGAGACCATATTATACAGTTTCTATCACTTCAAATGCGATAGCTTTTTGCAAGCGTTTTATAACACTTTCTTTGCCCAAAAGTTCAGCCATTTCAAAAATAGGAGGACCACCACCTACACCACTCAATGCCCAACGGAATGCTTGCAATACATCTTTACTTTGCAAATTCATTTCGGTTAAGGTAGTATGAAACGCTGCTTCAATTGCGGTATGGGTATAGTTTGATAAAGTATTTAATTTTGTTATCATACTTTCGCAGAAACTAGGCATGAAAGCCTTCCAACGTTTTTTGCGAACCTCATCATCATAGTTTTGTGGGTCGGCAAACAAATAATTACAGTATTCAGGAATCTCATTTACAAAAATTACTTTCTCCTTAGCTAAGCTGCAAGCGGTAGCCAAATAAGCATCGTCAACTATAATGTTTTTTGCAGCAAGCAAAGGTTTTACACTAGCCGCAAGTTCTTCATTGGTTTGCAAACGTAGGTAATGTTGGTTGAACCATTTGGCTTTTTGCAAATCGAATTTCGCTCCGCTTTTCGCAATTTTATCTACTGTGAAAGCCTCTACTAATTCGTCCAAATTAAATATTTCTTGATTGCTACTTGGGTGCCAACCTAATAAGGCCAACATATTTATTACAGCTTCTTTATAATACCCACTTTCTTTGTATCCACTTGATACTTCTTTGGTTTCGGGGTCTTGCCATTGCAAAGGGAATACAGGGAAACCCAATCGGTCGCCATCGCGTTTGCTAAGTTTTCCAGCACCTTCGGGTTTTAATAATAAAGGTAAGTGAGCAAACTTTGGCATCACCTCTTCCCATCCTAAATATTTATATAATAATACGTGCAAAGGTGCTGAGGGAAGCCACTCTTCGCCACGCACCACATGGGTAATTTTCATCAGATAATCATCCACCACATTGGCCAAATGATAAGTGGGCATACCATCGTGTTTCAATAAAACTTTATCATCCATTTGAGCGGTATTGAATACGACCCATCCCCTAATTTCGTCATGAAATTTCACTTCATCTTTACGTGCAAGTTTGAAACGTATCACATAAGAATCGCCTGCATCGAGGCGGCGTTTTACTTCATCTTCGGGCAGGGTGAGGGAGTTGTGCATCGTAGTGCGGGTAATGGCATCGTACTTTGCTTCTATATTACTGCTCTTAAGGCGTTCACGCATGGCCTCCAATTCTTCAGTAGTATCAAAAGCATAATAGGCATGACCTGCTTCGAGCAATTGCTCGGCATACTGGCGATACATGGGTTTGCGTTCGCTCTGGCGGTAGGGTGCATAAGGGCCATCACCAAATCCTACACCTTCATTAGGCTCAATGCCCAACCACTTGAGTGAGTCGATAATATATTGCTCGGCACCGGGCACAAAGCGATTTTGGTCTGTGTCTTCAATACGTAAAATAAAATCGCCTCCACTTTTTTTGGCCATCAAATAATTATATAATGCCGTGCGAACCCCGCCAATATGTAGGGGTCCCGTGGGACTAGGGGCAAATCGTACTCTAACTCTCCGTTCAGTCATAATGATATATGTGTAAATAAGGACGCAAATTTCGTTAAGTTTGCCCCCCGTAAAAAATTTATTTTAAATACATGAAATTTATTCTCAATACCAACACCATTTTTTGCTTCTTGATGTCGCTCATCTATGTGATATTCCCAATAGTGATAGTGGGCTCGAAGCCAACGGAAGAAAGTCAGGATGTGGCCAATGCGGTTTTACCATTGAGCCGCATGTTGGGTTTTACCTTGGCAGCGATGGCATTTCTGAGTTTGATATCGGTACGTTTTCTTACTAATCGGGCATCGGTACTCACGGCTTTATTTACCCTCACTATTTTTCACGGAGGTTTATTACTCACATCGGGTTTGGCTGCGGTAAAGGGAACGATGTTGTCACCTGTGCCTGTTTCGCATGGTATCTTGTTTTTGGCATTTGTTTATTTGTTATATACCAATCTCAGAAATGGGGGAGTGTAGTTAAGTGGCTGAAAAAAACTATATATATTTTTATCCCGGTCATCAAAAAATATACTTTGATGATATAACGGATATTGATACTGTTGAGAATGATATAACAGAATTAGCCGCACGTTGGCTTAATGGCGAAGAATATTTTGAATTTAAAACATCAGGTTCCACAGGTACTGCAAAAAATATTATACTAACGCGTGAGCAAATTATTGCCTCTATTAATCATACCGCATCGGTTATTGATTATATACCTAATCAAAATTGTTTGCTGTGCCTAAGTCCGCTGCAAATAGGCGGAGCGATGGTATTGCTGCGTGCATTGCACTTAGGTTTGAATGTATATATATGCCTGCCGCAAGTGGCAAGTATTCTCTATTTTTTAAATCAAGATTATGATATTCATCATGCTTCATTTGTATCATTGCAAATGGAAAAAATTATTGCTGCCGGGTTTCGTAATAGACTTGAAAGTATAAATTATATTTTTGTGGGTGGTGGGGCAATTGGCAAAAAGTTAGAAGAAGTATTATATACATTTACAAACAAAGTGTACCAAACTTATGGCATGACTGAGACTTGTTCAAACATAGCTTTACGAAGATTGAGCCGAGGGAATACTGGAGAATATTATACAGTTTTTAATGGAATTGATATAGAAACAGACGAACGAGATTGTTTGAAAATAAAGGGTGATATAAGTAATAATATTTGGCTACAATCAAATGATATAGTAGAATTAAAAAGCAATAATCTGCTCAAATTTTTGGGCCGTGCTGATTTTATTATTAACAGTGGCGGAATTAAAATAAATCCAGAATTAGTAGAACAAAAACTCGCCGAACAATTGCCCAATCGTAATTATATCATATCGTCCAAACCTGATGATACACTAGGGGAGAAGTTAGTATTAATAATAGAAGGTGAGGAGAAAATCAATATAGATTTTGAATCGTTTGCTCCTTTTGAAAAACCAAAAGAAGTATTGTATATAATAGAATTTCCAAGAACTGATAGCGGGAAAGTGGATAGGATGAAGTTGAGAAATATATAGTACATCATTGCGAAGAATGAAGCTTCGCCAATGCTAATCTTAGAACTAAACAAGATTGCCAAGCGGAAACAGCTCGCATTGACTCACATTATACTATATCATGAAAAGAAGCACTTACATATTTATCGCATTAATCACTTTAGTAATTGGATTAGCCTCCAGAAAATTCGGCAATTACCTACCCGATTTTTTGCAGAAGTATTTAGGCGATGCTATTTGGGCAATGATGATTTACTGGTGCTTTAGATTTGCATTATATAATAAATCTTTATTTTATTCCGCAATATCTGCGTGGGTATTATCTGTTCTCATTGAGTTCTTAGAATTATATAAAGCACCTTGGATAAAATCCATTCGAGCAACAGCAATAGGCGGCTTGATACTCGGTTATGATTTTGCGTGGAGCGATATACTTTGTTATACAGTTGGGATTGCTCTTGGCTTTTGTTCCGATAAATTGTTGTCAGGTGTTCAGAAGCGTCGGAACACCTGACAACACGTACTTCTAAAAAAAAATTTCTCCTTTATAAAAATAAGTTTTACCTTAGCCCCTTCAAATCAAATCAATACAACATGAAAAAATTCTACAATTCCATTAAAGTATTTGTATTTATAGCATTATTTTTTGCATCATTTGCTAGTAATGCACAATATTGCACTGCCGTTCATTCCAATAACTGTGCTGCAACAGGTATCATTACCAAAGTACATATAGCGGGCACTACTTTATACAATACGGTGAGTGCTTGTGCAAGCAATAGTCCTGTTTTTACTTTTGCTGCTAGCGGTTTTACCACTTGCACCTTATACCGCGACAGTGGTTATAACACTTATACCATTAGTGTAACTACCAATAATGTTACTAAGCAAAAGGTGGGAATGTGGATTGATTTTAACCACGATTATGTTTTTGATACAGCTTTAGAATGGTTTTTGATAAATATCTCCAATACCGCCAATGTGCCAAGCACCATCACATTTACAGTGCCCACCAATGCAGCTATTGGTCAAACAGAAATGCGGATTCGTACCCGCAACTTTAATGCAGGAATAGATAGTACGAGCTATTGCAAAACTTTAGGTTCGGGTTCTACAAACCGATATACAATTACTATAGATTCGTTAGCTGCGTGCAGCGGTTCACCATCGGCAGGAAGTGTAGCTATAACCACAGATTCGGTATGCAGCAAAGTAAATATATTCTTTGCGAAAAGTGGAGGTACTTGGGCTTTGAGTCAAACAATACAATGGCAATTTTCTGTGGATTCTGTTAATTGGAACGATTTAACTAGTGATACAAACATCAGCATGCTAAAAGCTGCGGCTATTACGGGTTATTATCGTTATTATACAAGCTGTGGGGGAAACACTGATACCACCGCAGCACAGTTTATATATGTATATCCGCTCACCAATTGTTATTGCACACCTGTACATATTAATTTTTGTAATACGAATCACCTCATCACCAATGTATCTATTACAGGTACGGGTTTAAACAATACAGTATCTACTTGTCAGTCTGCTTCCACTGTATATTGGAAGTTTGGCCCAAGCAGTGGCACAAGCGATTCAGTATATTTAGGGAATACCTACCAGTTTAATGTTACTACCAATTTTAATGATATTATTGGTATGTGGATCGACTTTAACCACAACGCTGTATTCGATACCTATGAGTGGTTTTTGATAAAAAAATCTTCAACTGCAAATGTTAGTAGTAGTATATATGTAACTATTCCTTATACAGCCGATTCGGGTTATACTCCTATTCGTATTCGTGCAATTACTGCAGGTACTGTGCTCGATTCGAGTGGTGCCTGTAAAGGTTTTGCATCGGGCAATAGCCACGACTATCAAATATATTTAAAGCCTTTGCCTCCCTGCACCAGCCCGCCCACTGCTGGCACATCCATTACATCTGATACCCTAGTATGTGCCAGCACCACCTTCACTTTGAGCTTACAAGGCAATACTTATGGTGCAGGACAAACTTACCAATGGCAAGCATCATCTACAGGAAATACTGGAACATGGGCCGACTTAAACAATGATACCACAACTGGTGTTAAAAGAACCCAAACCTCTTCTAGCTATTATAGATGTTTTGTAAACTGCGGCGGAAAAACAGATACGAGTACCTCAGTATATGTTGGCCTCAATCCATTTTACGATTGTTATTGTTTTCAATCGCTACAAACCAATGCGTGCGATAGTAACCGAATGTTGACCAATTTTAAAATAACCAATACTAGTTTAGATAATACTGTTAGCTCGTGCTCTGTGTCGGCAACAGCACCGCATTTTGTATTTAGCCAAACAGGAAATTTGACTGCCGATTTGATTCGTGGCAAAACATATAGATTTAATGGCACTACCAATATTAATGGCAGTATATCGGTGTGGCTTGACTATAACAAAAGTGGTACATTTGACAGTGCCGAGTGGACTAGTATCACTACTACATCGGGTGTGAATACGAATAATTTCGTTAACATTACCATACCTGCAAATACGCCTTTGGGAATGACCGGGCTAAGGGTTCGCTCACGCACTGGGGCTGCGGCAAATACTGCCAAGTTAGCTTGTACTACATTTGCAAATGGATCAACCCACGATTATATAGTTAATATAACAGATCCCTATACAACTGATATGGGGCCAAATAGGTTGCTTAACCCTGCAAATGCTTTATGTTATTCAAGTAATGAACCCGTAACTGTGCAAGTAACCAATTATGGCAGCGATACTTTGGACTTTTCAAAAAAGAACCTTACTATTACTGTTGATTATACAGGTATTACTTCAATGCAATTCGATACCACCATTACTAGTGGAATACTTACCCCAAGTGCTACTATGGATGTATATTTTGTAGATACGGTTGATATGTCTACCCCAGCTACAGCTTATGATTTTGTGATATCAACAATCATATCAAATGATAGCAATATATATAATGATACTTTCAGAATTACCCGCACTTCCGCCCAAACATTGGGATTAAATTATCTAGAAAATTTTAATATATCTGGAATTATTCCTGCTTCATATATTGGGAATGGTTTTGCTTACACGGCCACAAATGGAGTGGGCGGAGGTGGAAGTCTTAGGGCTAATTTTACCACAACCACAAATTCATTTGGAATAGCACGCTCGCCAGTGGTAGGTCCGCTCACTTCCAAATCGGCATTGCTTTTTTCATATAAAGCAAGCACAGCCATGAAAGCAAAGGACACTATTTTTGTTCAGTTATCTACCGATTGTGGTACAAACTATAATACTATATATTCTCTTAATTCATCGAATACCACAACAAATACATACCAATCGGTGCAGTATAACTTGGCAGCTTTTGCAGGCAACAATGCCGTTATCAGGTTTATTAAGACTGATAGTTCTACTACCTTATATTATGTTTATATTGACAATGTAATATTAGGGGATGTGCCAGATATTGCATTGGGCAACGATACATCTCTTTGTGATAAATTATTACTCGATGCAAATCCCTATTTAAATAGTTGGGATGTGAACTGGAGCACTGGAGCAGGGCCACAGGATACGCTAACAGTATATGCAAGCGGTAGCTATATAGCAATTGCCACAGACCAAAACTATGGACTGGTAAACAGTGATACCATTAAAATAACTTTATATAGTACACCAAAAGTAAAATTGGGCAACGCTCAAACAATGTGCAGCGGCACCGGCATATTGCTCGATGCTGGAACTTGGCCTGCGGGATATACCTATCTGTGGAATACTGGCGATACCATGCAAACTATTACAGTATATACTTCCAATACTTATAAAGTTAGCGTGAACAACCCAGGCGGATGCCCAGGCAGTGATTCGGTGAAGATTACAGTAAACCCAAAACCCCAAGGCGTTAATTTTAACAAGGCCCAAAATTTTACAGGGCAATACAACCAAGGTACAAGCAGCAATCCCGATGCAGCGTGTGTGGGTAGTAATATGAGTTATGATATAACAACAAGTTTTTCAAATGCACAATATGGAAATACTTGGACAATTACAACCTCAACTATAAAAACCGTATATGGAAACAGCCCCGTTGGCACTACCAGTATTACTTTTCCGGGGGCTATCAATGGCAATATAAATTTTATTCCCGCCGCCTTTGATGCAGATTCCGTATTTGTGTTAACCTTAACCGTGAATGACAAATCGACTGGCTGCGATACAATTATATATAGATATATGAGTGTAAAAATTAACCCAACAGTAAGCTTGGGCAATGACCAAACAGTTTGTCCGGGTACCCAAGTTAGCTTTACCTCCAGTAGCTCATTTGCACAATACTTGTGGAGTGACGGCAGCACAAGTATTGGTATTACGCCAACCCTAGCTGGCACCTATTGGCTAAAGGTTACTGACAATAATGGCTGCACAAATACCGATTCAGCCGTGTTGAATAATTTTACACCGCCTATTGTAAACTTGGGGGCTGACAAAGATATTTGCCCCAATAGCAGTATTACTTTAAATGGAGGCAATGCCCCAACTTATAATTGGAGTAATGGAGCAAACACACAAACTATCAATGTGAATTCAAATGGTATATATTGGCTAGAAATGACTGATGCCAATGGTTGCAAAGGGAGAGACACTGTAAATGTAAATGTACTGCCTAAACCCAAAGCTACATTTACCTATGCAAAAAATACTGCAACCAATATCCAATTCACACCCGACGATGTTACGCAATCAGCTTATAACTGGACTTTCGGCGATGGTAATAATTCGAACAATGTTGCACCCTCGCACAACTATAATACTGCGGGCAGTTATATAATATCCTTAGTTGTTACAGGAACTAATGGCTGTGTTGACTCTAGCACGCAAACAGTGGCATTAACAAGTATTGCCCAGGCGAATAGTATTATAAACGAGCTATATGTATTTCCCAATCCATACAGCCAAGAAACCAACTTAAATTTTATCCTAACGAAAACATCTTTTGCTGAAATAGAATTATATGATTTGTATGGCAGAAAAATTAGTATTATTGCACGAGGAAACTTAAGCACTGGAAAACATATAATACCCGTCAACACTACGCAGCAAAAAGCTTCCCAAGGTATTTATTTGTTAAGGCTCACCATAGAGGGACAAACTTCGGTGCTAAGAATTATGGATTTGAGCAGTAAATAATCATCAGCACATAGTTAACCAATCCTTAAACTATAATAGGGTCTGCTCATAAACTAAATAAACTTGTTAAACTTACTATAAATCAGTATTTTTTGCAATTAGGTCGTTGATTTTGCTGCAAGGCTTTTTAGCGA
>JAWXAU010000069.1 GCA_034439655.1 Bacteroidota bacterium
ATGAATAATTATTCTTCTTTTTCACATGAAATATAGGCGTTGATTCTCCTTTTAATTTAGAGTTAACAAAACCTTCTGCACGGATATTGAGCAATTTCGTTAAAAAGCCTTGCAGCAAAATCAACGACCAAAAGAAAGGGACTATATGTATTGTAGTTCGGTATTACCATTCTACAAACCTAATCCGCCACAGTCGGAGAACTATTATAGTTTAAGAAATGGTATAATGTTCTGAAATGATAACCAATAACGAAGTTAAGAACATTAGAAAAATTGCTTAATAATCTTAACTTCTTAATGGTATTACCCCGCCCAATCTTCTCTATCCAAACTCCTGTAATGAATAGCTTCAGCGAGGTGCTCAATTTTTATCCCTTCGCTATTATCCAAATCAGCAATGGTGCGGCTTACTTTTAAAATGCGGTCATAAGCACGGGCTGAAAGGTTCAACTTTTCCATTGCAGTCTTTAATAAGTTTTGCCCTGCTGCAGGTATTGTGCAAATTTCTCTAAGTTCTGATGAACTCATTTGTGCATTACAATACACACCTGCCGATCCTTCAAATCTTTTGCTCTGTATTTCTCTTGCCGAAGCAACACGTTCACGCACATGCACACTAGCTTCAGCTTTTCTATTATCCGATAATTGATCAAAACTTACGGGCGTAACTTCTATATGTATATCTATCCTATCGAGCAATGGGCCTGATACTCTGCCCAAATATTTGCCAACCATACCTGGTGGGCAGGTGCATTCCTTCTCTGGATGATTATAATAACCGCAGGGGCAAGGGTTCATTGCAGCGACCAGCATAAAGCTGGCAGGATATTCAATAGAATATTTCGCTCTTGAAATCACCACCATTCTCTCTTCCAAAGGTTGACGCATCACCTCTAAGGCTTTCTTATCAAACTCGGGCAATTCATCTAAAAACAAAACCCCATTATGTGCCAGCGAAATTTCTCCAGGCTGCGGGTTTGCTCCACCACCAACAAGTGCAACATTGCTCACGGTATGATGCGGCGAACGGAATGGTCTAGTGGGCATCAATCCTGTTTCTCGACCTAGCTTGCCAGCTACCGAGTGTATTTTGGTAGTCTCTAAGGCTTCATGCAAAGTCATTGGTGGTAAAATTGTGGGAAGCCTTTTGGCAAGCATAGTTTTGCCCGAACCTGGGGGGCCGATTAGTATCACATTATGGCCACCTGCTGCAGCAATCTCCATCGCCCTTTTTATATTTTCTTGACCACGCACATCCGCAAAATCTATATCATATTGATTCTCGCTGTTAGCAAATTCTTCACGTGTATTAATCTCTGTTGGTTCAATGCCAGAGGTACCCAAAAGTATATCAACCACATCGTTAATATGGCTCACACCATATACTTTTAATCCACTAACTACTGCGGCTTCACGGGCATTTTGGACGGGAAGTATTATACCTTCGTATTGTTCTTTTTTAGCTTGTATAGCAATGGGCAATGCTCCGCGAATTGGCTTCACTTCGCCCTCCAAGGAGAGCTCACCCATGATAACATATTTTTCGACATTGATTACGGAATCTAATTGTCCTGACGCTATCAGTATTCCTACAGCGATGGGCAAATCGTACGATGATCCTTCCTTGCGTATATCAGCGGGGGCCATATTCACCACCACCTTTTGCCGCGGCATGCGATAACCCGTTTCTTTAAGTGCGGTATCTATTCTTTGCTGACTTTCTTTTACAGCATTATCAGGTAGCCCCACCATATAATACTTCTCGCCTTGGCCCACATATACTTCCACAGTAATAGTGGTTGCACTAACGCCGTAAACTGCACTGCCAAAGGTTTTAGCTAACATATATTATTTTAATGACATCTTTTAAACTTCTTAAATAAAGTCATTGAAAGCAATCATCCTTCGAAGTAATATCTTGTAGTGTCTCCGATTGGATGAGATTGCCACGTCTCGTTTTGAAGAACGAGATTCGCAATGACGGTAAAATTATATAGAACTATCCTCCTCCATGGCCATTCCAAATCCTATTTTCTTCTTTGGTTCAAAGGGTTTTAGGTCCAAGGGGTTTTCTACTTTCTCGTCGGTTAATGCCAAATCTAAAACCTCTAGCATATTTGTTACATAATGTATTTGCAAGCCTTCCAAATAATGGTCAGGTATTTCTTTTACATCGCGTTCGTTGGTAATACATAATATAATCTCGGTAATACCTGCACGCCTTGCTGCAAGTATCTTTTCCTTAACTCCACCAATGGGTAATACTTTACCACGCAAAGTTATTTCACCTGTCATGGCTAGTTTCTTTTTCACTTTGCGTTGGGTGAATAGTGATGCCAATGAGGTAAGCATAGTCACTCCCGCCGATGGGCCATCCTTGGGCACGGCACCTGCGGGCACATGGATATGTATATCCCAATGGTTAAATACTTCGGGTTCTATTTTCAAATAACTCGAATGCGATTTCAAATAAGTAAGTGCAGTCGATGCCGACTCTTTCATCACATCGCCCAATTGTCCGGTTAACTTCAAACCGCCTCGGCCTTTGGTCAGTATCGATTCTATAAATAAAATCTCGCCGCCCACGGGAGTCCAAGCTAGGCCAGTAACCACACCTGCCACATCATTATCTTGATACGTTTCAAGTTCCACTTTTTCAGCACCCAAAAGTTTGCTCACTTCATGCACACCGATAGATGTTTCGGGCTTATTGCCAATCACAATTTCTTTAGCTTGGCCACGGGCAAGGGCTGCAATCTTTTTGTCCAAACCACGTACACCCGATTCACGGGTATAGCCCTCCACCACTTTACGCACCGCAGCATCGGTCACTTTAAAAT
Organism: Bacteroidota bacterium; assembly: GCA_034439655.1. Lineage (NCBI taxonomy): Bacteria > Pseudomonadati > Bacteroidota > Bacteroidota bacterium. The sequence continues at coordinate 2,841 of JAWXAU010000069.1, forward strand.
TGCGTGCGTTTAGTCCATGTGCCTCTCTCTGTTTTGATATAAGATGCTTCTTCGCAATCTCTATTTTTTCCTCAAGCGTATAACCGCTCAGGTCTATTATTTCCATCCTATCCAATAGGGCAGGCTGTATAGTATCGAGACTGTTTGCGGTAGCAATAAACATCACCCTCGATAAGTCAAATTCTAGTTCAATATAATTATCATAAAACGCATTGTTCTGTTCGGGATCCAACAATTCTAATAATGCCGACGATACATCGCCCCTTGTATCTCGTCCCACTTTATCAATTTCATCCAATATAAAAACGGGGTTGGCCGATTTGGCCTTCTTCAAACTTTGTATCACACGGCCCGGCATTGCACCTATATAGGTTTTACGGTGACCACGAATCTCTGCCTCATCATGTAATCCGCCCAAAGACATACGTACATATTTGCGGCCTATAGATTTTGCAATTGATTTTCCCAATGAGGTTTTGCCCACACCTGGAGGGCCAAACAAGCATAGAATAGGGCTCTTCATATCGCCTTTCAATTTGAGCACTGCCAAATATTCTAATATACGTTGCTTCACTTTCTCCATTCCAAAATGGTCCTCGTCCAATATTCTGCGGGCACGTTTTAAGTCAAGTTTATCTACAGTAAATTCGTTCCAAGGCAGGTCTAATAATACTTGAGCATAATTAAGTCCCACAGAAAAATCGGGACTCATATTATTCATCCGTTGTAGTTTGTCCAGTTCTTTGTTAAAGGCTTCTGCTATATCTTTATGCCACTTTTTCTCTTTGCCTTTTTCACGCAAGTTCAGCAATTCTTTATCGGGCGAATCTTGTCCTAACTCTTCTTGTATCTGACGCAATTGTTGGTTCAAGAAATACTCCCGTTGTTGTTTGTCCATATCGCCTCGTACCTTGCTTTGTATTTCCATTTTCATTTCCAACATTTGCAGTTCTTTGGTCAAATGCTCGATAACGGCTTTGGCTCGGTCTGCCAAATTGTCCATCGCTAGTATGGCCTGCTTCTGCACCAATTCCAAATTCATATTGGATGAAATAAAGTTCACCAAAAATCTGGGGCTGCTGATATTCTTCATCGCAAACCCTGCTTCCGAAGGGATATTGGGGTTGATATCTATAATGCGTAAAGCCATGTCGCGGATAGAAGAAATAAGGGCATTAAACTCCTTCGACTTCTCATCTTTCCTATCTACAAATGGTTTTACTGAGCCTACAAAAAATGGCTCGCTCGATACTTCGTTTTCTAAATTGAAACGACGTTTGCCTTGTATAATTACCATGGTATTTCCATCGGGCATTCGAAGCATTTTTATAATATTGGCAACCGTTCCCACACTGTTGAGGTCAGCAAAAGTGGGGTCCTCTATATTGGAATCTTTTTGCGAAACAGCTCCAATTATTTTATCTTTCTTATAAGACTCCTTGATAAGTTTTATACTTTTATCACGACCAATAGTAATAGGGATTACCACACCAGGGAACAAAACCGTATTACGCAAAGGCAGTATGGGCAAGGTAGCAGGCAAAGGCTCTTTGCTCATGTCTTCTTCCGCCTCGTTGCTCATCAAAGGTATAAACTCGGGGGTATTATCGTTATCGTCGTCTATTAGCTCATCAAACATAAAATTGTCGTTACTCATCATATCTTTTTTGTGTTAGTGCCTAGTGTTAATATGGCAGTTAGTAGTTTTAAATTTTGGGATTCGCTATTTGCCAAATGGTGTGCCAATAGTTTTGTTGGCAAACCGTCATTGCGAGGGACGAAGCAATCTCACTGACTAGAATAATCATATCCTATATTGAGATTGCCACGCGGATTCCGACAGCTATCGGAACGCTCGCAAGGACGGAGAAATACAACTTTCAAAACTAACGCTCATTTACCAATACTATATACACAAGCTTTAAGTTATTTATATACAAACGTACCGATATGATGTCTCTATTGAGACATATCAAGCCCCATCGGGACGACAGGTCAGCATCAAAAAAAAGAACCACTCAACACAAGTCCCTTTGAGGACGACAATATCGGTAAAAACAATAATCTACGCAACCAAAGTCCCATTGGGACGACATATAGTTAACAAAAGGCTAAGCCACCACAGTAAAGTCCCTTTTGGGACGATATATCGGTCAATGTTTTACACTAATATTGTCCCCTCAAAAATACACCTACCCATGCAATACAGAAAACTCGGAAAAACAGGAATACAAGTTAGTGCCCTCTCATTTGGCAGTTGGCTCACCTTTGGCAAACAAATAGAAAGCAATATGGCCGAAAAGCTCATGCACAAAGCCTACGATGCAGGTATCAACTTTTTCGATAATGCCGAAATATATAGTCGCGGCCAAAGCGAATTAGTGATGGGGGAAGTACTCAAAAAAGCCAATTGGGTTCGCAGCAGTTATATGGTAAGTAGCAAGGTGTTTTTTGGCTACGAAGAAAGCAAACCTAATCAAACAGGTCTGAGTCGCAAACATATTATGGAAGGCTGCCATGCCACCCTCAAACGCTTGCAGGTTGATTATATAGATTTATACTTTTGCCACCGACCTGATAAGCAAACACCCATTGCCGAAACCGTGTGGGCTATGAACACCCTTATACAACAAGGCAAAATATTATACTGGGGCACTAGCGAATGGAGTGCTCAGGAAATACTGCAAGCACATATCGAAGCGGTCCGTCACCACCTGCTTGGTCCCGTAATGGAGCAGCCACAGTATAATATGTTCGAACGCGAAAAAATAGAAAAAGACTTTTTGCATTTGTACCAATACGAAGGACTGGGAACTACCATCTGGAGCCCACTTGCCAGTGGATTACTCAGTGGCAAGTATAATAACGCTACCCCTACTGATACCCGCCTCAATATAGAAGGAATGGAATGGCTCAAAGAACGTATGTTCCAACCCGGCCGCTTAGAAACAATTGATAAGCTCAATACCCTAGCAAAAGAACTTTCTCTATCATTACCCGTATTGGCACTCGCTTGGGTTTTGAAAAACGAACACGTAAGCACTGCCATCCTTGGTGCCAGCAAAGTAGAACAACTCGACGAAAATCTCAAAGCACTCGATGCTGCTGCTTTGTTTACTGCGGAAGTAATGGAAAAGATAGATACTATTTTGGGGAATAAGCCGGTGCAGGCGTTGTTTTAGGTTTCCTTTCTGCTGTGGCAGTTGATAAAAAAGTTAACAAATTGTACACAGAAAAGCAAGTAAAGTTCACGAATTTGTGAATTTGTGATTACTTTTGCGAGCTGAATTCAAATGGAAATTACTTGTAAAAACCAAACACTCGTAGATTTATATGAAGGCCGTAAGGTTAAAGAGAAGGAATTCTATTCTAACCCCGCTTTGATAAACAGTATATTAAAACTGTAAACCGACTTCAATCTGTTACTAAAATTGAACAGCTTTATCAATATAATGGATTAAATTACGAAAAGCTAAGGGGCGATAGAAAAGGCCATAGCTCGGCAAGGGTGAATGACCAATACCGATTGATATTTGAAGAAGTAAGCGATGATGAAGAACCCTTTGAAGTGGTGCTGTTAGAAATAGAAGAATTGAGCAAGCACTACGAATAACCAAAATGCCCCCAACAACAACCATGACTACCCCCATCAACATTAACAAATTAACCCCTGCAATAGCCATACACCCAGGTGAGATGCTGCTAGATGAATTGAACACACGGGGCATTAAGCAAAAGGATTTTGCAGCCCTAATAGGCATGGCTAATACCCAATTAAATGAGGTAATAAAGGGCAAACGAAATATTACGGCTGACTTTGCTTTGCTGATAGGAAAGGCCTTAAAGATGGATGCTTTATTGTGGATGAATTTGCAAATGAATTATGATTTGAACTTGGCAAAAATTAATGATAAGAACAAGGCAAAATTAGAGGCTATTGGGACTTGGCAAATGGTTGAAACTATGATTCCTGCTGCTTACTTTAAGAAACAAGGAATTATTAGCGGTGATATTGCCAATGACTTATTGAGGATTAAAGACATTTATCAAATCAATTATTTTGACGAATTGCCTCAGAAGAATAGCGAACTATCTCATTACCGCAAATCGGAGAAGTTAAGTGTAGATAAAATAAACTTAGCGGGTTGGACACACTTGGTGCACTATAAAGCTTCAAGTATTCGTGTGGCTGAATTTGATAGCAGAAGTAAGGACAGTTTGATAGCAAAATTGAAAGCTGTATTGGTGAAAAATAAAAATACTGTAATAGAAGCCGCAAGAGTTTTGGCTGAATATGGGATTAAGTTACAGGTGCTGCCACACCCCGAAAAGTGTGCTGTGGACGGTATTTCGTTTTGGAGCAATGGTAACCCTGCTATTGGGTTGAGTGTACGCCACCAGCGGATTGACAATTTCGCATTTACTTTATTACACGAATTGGGGCATGTGTATTTACACCTTACGAGTGATAACGAAGCACAGTTTATTGATATGGAAAATAATGTGGTGAATGATAAGGAAAAAGAAGCGGATGAATTTGCCACAGAACATTTGATTGATAAAGCTAATTGGAAGCAATTTTATATAGACCACTCTGACCCTAATGATGATGACTTTATTGCATTTGCCAAAAGAATCCAAGTGCATTCTGCTATTGTATTGGGGCGTTATTGCCACCAAATAAAGAAGTTTAATTTGAGAACGAAGATTGATAAGGGGTTGAGGTGAGGGGCACCTGTGACCTCATCATTCTGCTTTTGGGGAAGGGCGGTTGTAAAAAAGGAACTCATTGGTGCGTGAAGAGTTATATGCTAGTTGCGGAAATTGGTTTAGCGTCTTCAGTGCGGAGACTGAACGTATGGAACTGCCATTTGCCGTGGCGAACGCTTCGCCTAACTTGAGAGGGTGGAGTGCTAAATTGATTGCAAATCAGAAACCTTGAGCAAGCCGATTGCAAATCGGCTCGGGTTGGTTGTTTTGAGTACCACGGTAGTAGGTTTGTGGAATTTAAAAATTATTATGTATGACTTAGCATCCAATCATTTATTGATGTAAGTATAAAAATAACTAGGACTGCCCTCGCAAGTTTAACGAAGCGTAAATTGTGAGGTCCATACAGCAAGTTTTCAAACTTGTTACCATAAGCAATCATAGTCACCGCCTTTACAACCAATCCACAACTACAGAATCCAGCGATTGCTGTGATTTCCCCGAGCAATATCGCCTCTCTCTGCCTCGGAGAGCGATATGTGAGTGAGTCCTAATAAACAGCGAGAGACGCCCTAGAACACCATCCTATCCTCCCCTTTATTACCTTCGAAGGACATTTGGGAGCGAACCGGAAACATTCGCTTCAGTGGACAGGATGAGAGCATCCATTTACTTTCTCGTTTCAGATGCTATATAACCCCAAAAATTATATAACATCATGAAAAAATATATCATCCCCTTTGCCATTGTATTACTATGTTTTAATACACAGGCACAAACAGAAAGAACGATTAAAACCAGTGTGAAGAAAGCCATTGTATACCTGCAAGGAGCACAATTGCAAAGCAGGGAGGCAGTGATGCTGCCCGCAGGCAATAGCAAGCTGATATTCGAAGGTGTATCGCCACACTTGCAGGAAGCTAGCATACAGGTGTCGGGCAAGGGCGGTTTTGTAATATTGGAAACGCAATACCAACTTAAATACAAAGAAAAAGTAGCGAACAAACTTGATGGAAAGTATAATAGACAAATTGCGATGATAGATGATAGTTTGGAAGAAAATAGTTATAGGAAATTGGATGCGGAGAATCGTTATAATACTTTGGAATTGGAAAAGAAAATGTTATTGGGAAATAAAACTATTAAAGGCGAATCGCAGAAAGATTCACTGCCTTTATTAAAAGAAGGATTAGATTTTTTACGCAGTCGATTAAATAATATTATGTATGAGGAATTAAAAATTTCGAGAGAGTTAAAACGGATACAAAAAAGTACCACCGATTTGGAGCAACGCAAACAAGATTTACAGAATTTGCAAAACGGCGTAAGTGAAGATGAAGTCAATGCTCAACCTGTTCCGCAGCTAGTGGTATCAGTGTTTGCCGAGGCAGCAACTACTGCACAACTTACCTTGCAATATTATATACCCCATGCTAGTTGGACTCCCTTTTACGAACTGCATGGTGATGCAAATACCAATATGGTACAACTAAAGCAATTGGCCACTATACAACAACAAAGCGGCCTCGATTGGAAGGATGCAAGTATTATATTATCGACCGCTTCTCCCAACCAAAATAGTGTGAAACCACAATTGCCTATTTGGTATATATATAACCAACAAGTATATTATGATAAAGGCAACTATAAAAATATTCCTCAAGCACAAAATAATGCAGGTGCATATAATAAAAGCAAATCTACTGATGATGCGAAACTCTTGGAACGAAAGGATGAATTGAAAGTAGCAGAAGACATGTCATTATATACAAACATATCGCAAAATATATTATTAACCGAGTTTGAATTGAAACTAATGTATAATATACCCAGCGATGGACATAAACATTATGTAGCAATTCAAAATAAAGAATTGGCTGCTAAATATTTCTTTTCTGCTGTGCCCAAAATGGATACCAAGGCTTTCCTAATGGCACAAATAACAGGCTGGGAAGATTTGAATTTGATACCCGGCAATGCCAAGATATACTTTGATGGAAACCTTGCCGGCACAACGGCCATCAATCCTGATATAACCTCAGATACAATGTTATTGAATATGGGCCGTGATAATAGTTTTGTAATACACAAACGCAGATTGAAAGACGAAAACAAAGACCGCATTTTACACGATGAAGTAATAAAAACATATACTTATGAAATAGTAATTAAAAATACAAAAGCTATAAGTTTGAATATGCGTGTTGAAGACCAAATACCAATGGTGCAGGTTGGTCTAGAGGACGTGAAAGTAGTATTGAAGGATGGCGACGGAGCAAAGTATAATGAAGCAACCGGTAAGCTCTCATGGGATTATAAACTAGGTGCCAAAGAATCGAAAAAGATAGTTTTTAGTTTTGAAGTGCATAGTCCTAAGGGTAAGGTTTTGGCAGGGTTGTAATACTAAACCGTCATTCTGAGTCCGATAGCTATCCGACTCAGAATGGCGTATATATATTATAATAAAAAGAAGCCGCACTATCATAGTGCGGCTTCTTTTTATTATAATACATTTATATATTATTTCTTCACAAAAGTTAAAGC
>JAWXAU010000070.1 GCA_034439655.1 Bacteroidota bacterium
AATATATTCTTAGTTTATTATTCATGAGCTTTGTTTTCACAAAAGATAAAGTATTTAAAGTTCGTAGTTTTGTTTTCCTTATTACTTATATTGCAAATATACCATACCTGCACACACCGACCAAATTCAATCAGGCGTCAGCCCCATATTCCTCACTACTTGTTCCTCCATCCTAAAAATCATGCGTCAGCCACTTACTCCTTAATCCTTCGTACTACTAAAAAAAGGTACGAACATTTCTGCCCATACCTTCTTAATTTAATAATTCAAAAAATATACAAAAAACTATTTCGCTGCTGGGGGAAGCAATACTGCGTCAATAACATGTATTATGCCATTACTAGCTGGTACACTTGCTATGATAGTTGCCGTTCCGTTTATCATTGTTTTCCCATCCTTTTTCGAGATAGTAATATTGCCACCGTTAACTTGTCCTATTACCTGACCATCTTGCAAAGCATCTTCTTTATACACCCCAACCGATACATGGTATTGTAATATATCCTGTAATGTTTCTTTTTTGTCAGTTTTCAATAATCCTTCTACAGTGCCTGCGGGAAGTTTATCAAAAGCAGCATTGGTAGGTGCAAAAACCGTGAATGGCCCTGCATTACTTAATACGTCTACCAATTCGGCAGCCTTAACTGCGGTAACCAAGGTAGTATGATCCTTGCTACCAATAGCAATACCTACAACATTCTTTACTGAAGTCTCGTCCTTTACTCCCGATTGTCCTGTTTGTGGTGTAGCTTCGGTGTTTGAAGTAGCATTTGATGCATTTTCTCCATTACCTGAGTTGCACGACACACTTATTACAAGTGCACCGATAGCAATAAATAGTTGAAATTGTCTTTTCATAATAATATATATGTTTTTATTATACGGGTACAAAAATATAGGTATCTATAATTATGATTATATGATTACAGTCATACATTTCCAAATTAAATAAATAAAATCATAAAAACACTTCAATATCATTCTATCTTTAATGAAGGAAAAGGTCACTTTACAATAAAACATGACAACTGTCATATTTTTACCAATACAATGAAACGTACTTTGCACTCCAATTAGGACATTGTAATTTGTATAATATTTAATATTGCAAAATGAAAAATTCGATTGCTCATTCATTTCATATACCCGTTATGGGACTTGGCTTCACCATTGACACGCCAATAAAAGTGGCTCATTTTGGTATTTCTTCTGTTATCTCCATTGGAGAGGATCAACTAGTAGAAGATATGCGTAAGCATTATTGTGAATGCTATCAATTGCCCTATATCGCTATTTCCGAAAAAGAAGAAGATTACCGAGCCCGAAGAATCACATCTTATCTAAATTTGGTAAACGAATTGGTTATTCAAAGTACAGAAATACTGAGACAACAACCCTTTATAATTGGTTCTGATATCATGAAATATTTTGATTTACTGCCTGACAATTCAAGTGAGAGGATAAAATATCATATCATGCTTCAAACAAATCATAAGGCGGCAAAAGAAATATTGCAACAAGAATTACGTTCATCAATTTGTGCAGGAGCAATCGACGTTAATATTATGTCCAAATTAAACAAAACCAATTATGGTAAAGACGGTTCCCCGCTGCCCAATGAATACTCCGATGCCTTGTCAGCACTGCGTGGGTTTGCATTAAGTGGGCTTGAATCGTCAGTAGTTTTCTCAGCAGGATATAATCCAAGACTATATAGCTATATTGAATCGTTTGCTGATTTTTATCCCAACAAAAAAGGAGAAGTAAAAAAGAAAATTATATTAAAAGTAAGTGATTATAGAAGTGCGGTAACACAAGGAAAAATACTAGCAAAAAAAGGTTTGTGGATTTCTGAATATAGAATTGAATCGGGCTTAAACTGCGGTGGGCATGCTTTTGCCACCGAAGGACTGCTATTGGGGCCTATACTAGAAGAATTCAAATTAAATAGAGAAGAACTTGCTCAAGAATTATATACTATTTGTAACCAATCATTGGTTTTAAATCAAAAAAATAGTTACCCTACAATACCTGATTTGAAAATAACAGTACAAGGAGGTATCGGTACCAGTTTCGAAAATAAATTATTAATGGAGTATTACGATATTAATGGAACAGGTTGGGGAAGCCCATTTTTGCTGGTTCCTGAAGCTACTAATGTAGACGAAGAAACTTTGCAACAATTGGCCAATGCAAAACAAGATGATTATTATTTAAGTAATTCTTCACCCTTGGGAATACCCTTCAATAATTTTAGAAAAACATCATCAGAAAAGCAAAGATTACAAAGAATTGCAAAAGGAAAACCAGGTAGTCCTTGCTATCGTAAGTTTCTATCTTCAAATACCGAATTTACGGAGAAGCCTATATGCACCGCATCTCGACAATATCAGAATCTTAAGCTCAAACAATTGAAGGAACAAGATCTTTCGGCTGATGAATTTAAAAAGGTATATAATGAAATAACTGAAAAAGATTGTCTTTGCACTGGACTAAGCTCTTCGGCGTTTTTAAAAAACAATATAGTTCCCAAGCATCATTTAACCGCTGTCGTTATATGTCCTGGGCCAAATCTAGCTTATTTTTCTGGTGTGTTTACACTGAAACAAATGGTAGATCATATTTACGGAAGAGTTAATATTCTCAATAGTGTGAAGCGACCAAATATGTTTGTAAACGAATTGGGTATGTATGTAGAATATTTAAAAAAAGAAATTGATAAAAATATGAACTCACTTAATAATAATAAGATTCGATACCTCAAAACATTTCAATCCAATTTGCTAGAAGGTGTGAACTATTATAAAAACATGAAATCCAATATTATTAAAGAACTTGAAGGGTTCAAAAATGAAATGAATCAAGAACTAAGCAAATGGGAAAGTGCCATCAATGGATTGATGATTCCTGTGCAGGTGTAAAATCGAACGTATCAAAATCATATTAAAAACTGACAACAGTCATAAAGTGATTGGGGTGTTTTGAAATAATTTTACAGCATCATTTTAAACACCATATTATGCCACTTTATCGTCAAGTAGGATTAATACCACACAAACGTCATATTGTATTCCGTCAGCCCAATGGCAGCTTGTATCACGAGGAATTATTTGGGACGGAAGGATTCGCAGGAATTTCTTCTTTACTATATCATTTGTACCCGCCCACAATGGTGAAGGAACACGGACAACCTTATAGCATCAAACCGGTAATTGATATAGAAGATAATTTGCAAGCCCGCAGCTATTTGGGATTTGAAGTTGCAGCAGAAGATGATTATATCCAAAGTCGTAAAGTACTTTTTGTGAATGATGATTTGCATATAGGTTTGGCATCGCCACGCAAAAGTTTTAATGATTATTTTTTTAAAAATGCCGATGCAGACGAAATAATTTTTGTACACCGTGGTTCTGGCACCCTAAAAACAATGTATGGTAAAATTCCATTTGAGTACGGCGACTATATAATAATACCACGAGGAACTGTATATCAAATTGATTTTGATACTGAAGATAATAAATTATTATTTATTGAATCGTTCAGTCCTATTGAAACGCCTGCCAGATATCGTAATCAGTACGGACAGTTCTTAGAAAATTCTCCTTTCTGCGAACGTGATTTTAAATTTCCAGCAGACATGGAAACGCATGATGAAAAAGGAGATTTTAAAATTAATATTAAAAAGCGTGGATTAATATATCCTTATATATATGGTACCCATCCTTTCGATTTGGTGGGATATGATGGCTGCAGTTATCCCTATGCCATTTCTATTTTTAATTTTGAGCCCATCACAGGTCGTATACATATGCCACCACCTATCCACCAACAGTTTCAAGCAAATAATTTTATGATTTGTTCTTTTGTTCCACGTTTATATGACTATCACCCCAATGCAATTCCAGCACCATATCATCATAGTAATATAGATAGCGATGAATTATTATATTATGTAGATGGTGATTTTATGAGCCGAAATAATATACAAAAGGGACAGATTACGCTACACCCTGCAGGATTGCCTCATGGGCCGCATCCAGGAGCCATAGAACGTAGTATTGGCAAGAAAGAAACACAGGAATTGGCGGTAATGATTGACCCTTTCAAGCCCGTAAAAGTAACAACCGAAGCATCCAAGATTGAGGTGCCCGACTATTATCATTCATGGCTTGAAAAAACTCCCGAAAAAGAATTACTAATTGACTAAATATATATAATAATCAAAATGGAGACTTTAGATTTAACTACAGTAGAAAATTATCAATATTCTGAAAATAAAAAAGTATTCGATAAAGCTCAGGATTTTTTGCCCATCAATGGAACAGACTATGTAGAATTATATGTAGGCAATGCAAAACAGGCGGCTCACTATTATAAAACTGCTTTTGGGTTTCAGGATTTGGCTTATGCAGGATTAGAAACTGGCGTTCGCGACAGAACTTCTTATGTACTACAACAAGGAAAAATTCGTTTGGTGCTTACTACTCCTTTTGAGGGCGAGAGTGAGATCGCCAAGCACCTAGCAAAACATGGTGATGGCGTGAAGGTAATTGCACTTTGGGTGGACGATGCTTATGATGCATTTCATCAAACAGTATCGCGTGGTGCAAAACCCTATATACAACCAGAAACGATTATAAGTGCAAATGGAACTATTTGCAGAAGTGGCATACATACTTATGGAGATACTGTTCATATATTTATTGAACGCAAAAATTATAACGGGTTGTTTTTACCTGGATATGAAAAATTAGAAACCGAATATCATCCTATTGCTACTAGTTTGAAATATATAGATCACATGGTAGGAAATGTGGAATTAGGTTCGATGAATACTTGGGCCGATTTTTATGGAAATGTAATGGGATTTGCAAACCTTGTAACCTTCGATGATAAAGATATATCAACGGAGTACACGGCTTTGATGAGCAAAGTAATGAGCAATGGAAATGGTTATATCAAATTTCCAATTAATGAGCCCGCAATTGGAAAAAAGAAATCGCAAGTAGAAGAATACCTAGATTTTTACAAAGGTCCAGGTTGCCAACATATAGCAGTTGCAACGGATAATATTATATTTACCATTTCGGAAATGCGTAAACGAGGTGTAGAATTTCTATATGTTCCAGGAAGTTATTATGATACGGTAAGGGATAGAGTAGGTATTATAGAAGAAGATTTGGAACAACTGAAAAAATGGGGAATTATGGTGGACAGAGATGAAGAAGGATACTTATTGCAAATATTTACAAAGCCTGTAGAAGACCGCCCAACCTTATTCTTCGAAATTATACAACGCAAAGGAGCAAAATCATTTGGCAAAGGAAATTTTCAAGCTTTGTTCGAAAGTATAGAGGCCGAACAAGCCCGCAGAGGAACCTTATAGGAACTGTCAGTCTGAGTTTATCGAAGGCGGTCTTCGATAAACGCAGACTGACAAGAATAAGAAAATAACAAATGAATAACTGAATAATAGAAAATGAAACAAAAAGTAACGTTTAACAATAGCACTACTCCGTTTATGGATAACCTGAACGAGAAAGTAAACAAATATTTCAAAGATCGAAATATAAAGAGAACAGGGAATTGGAAATTATATACAAAATCCCTTATTTTATTTCCAGCCCATATCGGATTATATATATTGATGATTTCGCTACACCTCAATCCGATATATAATGTTTTGGCAGCGATTCTACTCGGAATTTCCTCGGCATTGATTGGGTTTAATGTGATGCACGATGGCTCTCATGGCGGCTATTCAAAGAATAAAATTTTAAATTCTTTGATGGCTTATTCTGCAAATCTAATTGGAGCCGAAGCTCATTTTTGGAGAACAAAACATAATGTGTTGCACCATACTTATACCAATGTAGTTGGAATGGATGATGATATTGACAAACATCCTTTGTTCCGTTTTTGTGAGCAGCAAGAGCATAAACCCATGCATCGTTTTCAATATATCTATTGGATATTTTTATACCCACTTTCATCTATCGGTTGGCTATATTATGGTGATTTCAAAACCTATTTTACAGGAAAAATATTAGACTATAGTTTCCCTAAAATGAGCACCCAAGAACATATCATATTTTGGATCACTAAACTTATAAATCCAGTACTGTTTATTATCATACCGATATACTCGCTTGGCATTGTACCTGGGCTATTATGTTTCCTTTCCATGCACTTTGTATTGAGTTATATATTGAACATTGTATTCCAACTGGCACACGTGGTTGAGGGTACTTCGTTTGCAAGGAAACAAGATGGAAAAATACAAAAAGAATGGGCCATACATCAGGTAGAAACTACTGCTGATTTTGCCACAAAAAGTAAACTGGTAAGTTGGTTTGTGGGAGGTCTCAATTTTCAAGTAGAGCATCATTTATTTCCAAAAATAAGTCATGTACATTATCCCGCTATCAACAAATTTGTGAGAGAAACCTGCAAACAATTTAATGTGAAATATATAGAAAATCCAACATTTATTGGAGCATTTTGGTCACATATCCGATACTTAAAGCAACTTGGCGTTAATTAATAAAACTATTATAATATATAAAATAATTTATGATATCCGAAGACCAAAAATTAGTAAAATTCCAAAAAAGAATTGATGCTGAAGAAAAAATTGAACCATTGGATTGGATGCCCGAGGCCTATCGCCAGACGCTGCACAGACAGATTTCGCAGCATGCACACTCGGAAGTGATAGGTATGCAACCCGAAGCAAATTGGGTATTGCGTGCACCAACTTTACGTGCGAAAAAAATATTATTAGCCAAAATACAAGATGAAGGCGGACATGGATTATATCTTTATTCTGCTGCGGAAACTTTGGGTGATGATCGTGCGGAAATGATTAACCAACTGCAAACAGGAAAAGCCAAGTACTCGAGCGTATTTAATTATCCCACGCTCAACTGGGCTGATATGGGTGCCATCGGCTGGCTAGTAGATGGAGCTGCAATTGTGAATCAAACGATGCTGGCAAAATGTTCTTATGGTCCTTATTCACGAGCTATGATTCGTATATGCAAAGAGGAAGGTTTTCATCAAAGACAAGGATATGAAATTATGGGAAAGATGATGAATGGAACTGCTGCCCAACATAACATGGCACAAGATGCAATGAATCGTTGGTGGTGGCCAGCACTTATGATGTTTGGCCCAGCAGATTCTGAATCGGCACATACCACAGAATCGATGAAATGGAAAATAAAAGTGGAAACAAATGACCATCTTCGTCAACGATTTATTAATAGAACTGTGGAGCAAGCTTATCATTTAGGATTAACGATTCCCGATCCTTTATTAAAGTATAATAAAGACACCATGAATTGGGATTTTGGCCCCATCAGTTGGGATGACTTTTGGGATGTGGTAAAAGGCAATGGACCCTGTAATCATCAGCGTCTGAATCATCATATCAAATATCATAAGGAAGGTAATTGGGTGCGTGAAGCAGCTTTAGCTTTTGATGAAAAAATGAATAAAAAAATAGCAATCGTATCACTATAAAAAATATATTATATTATGGAAAATAATAATCAATTTCCCCAATGGGAAGTATTTATGCAAACAAAAAATGGTGGTCCACACGAACATCAAGGAAGTGTGCATGCAGCCGATAAGAATATGGCTCTGCAAAATGCAAGGGACATATATACCCGACGCAACGAAGGCCGCAGCATTTGGGTAGTTCCCACCGATTTAATCGCGGCTACGAACCCACAAGATGATGCGGAATTTTTTGACCCTGCAATTGATAAAATATACCGAACTCCTAATTTTTATAAAATGCCACAAGGCTCCACCCACCTATAATATATAATTATGAATACCAGAGATGCATTATATAATTTCTGCTTGCGATTGGCAGATAATAATTTGATTTTAGCACAACGTTTGGCTGCATGGTGCAGTCGCGGCCCTATATTGGAAGAGGATTTGGCCATGACCAATATATCACTCGATTTATTTGGGCAAGCGGAAAGTATGTTTGAATATGCAGCATCATTATATGACAATAAATATACTACCGATGATTTGGCTTTTGGTAGAAACGAAAGAGCGTATTATAATAATTTATTGGTGGAGCAGCCCAATGGAGATTTTGCGTATACAATGATGAAACAATTTTTGTATTCAACTTTTGCAAAACATTTATATGAGGCTTTGTCGAGTAGTAATGATGAAATGATAGCGGGCCTGTCGGCAAAGGCATTGAAAGAAGTAAAATACCATGTACGGCACAGTAGTGAATGGGTGATTCGTTTTGGAAATGGAACTGAGGAAAGTATTGGTAGGGCACAGTTTGCATTGGATGAACTTTGGAGATATACCAGTGATATGTTCTTGATGAACGAAACTGATACAGAACTTATTTCTACAGGAATAAGTACAAGTTTGGATGATATATATACCAAATGGGAGTATGAGATAACTGAAATTTTGAATGAAGCCAATATGCTTATTCCTGAATATAATAATAATATAGTAGGAGGCCACAATGCTATACATACCGAACATCTTGGTCATTTACTTACTGAAATGCAATATTTACACCACGCACACCCAGAAGCAAAATGGTAGACCATAAAATACATATTACAGAGAAAAAGGTATGGGATTTACTATTTGAAATTCCTGATCCTGATATACCTGTTATCAATATTGTCGAATTAGGATTGGTAAGAAATATAGAAATAACAGATGATGAAAAGGTGATTGTTACAATCACACCGAGTTACTCTGGATGCCCTGCTATGCCAGTGTTTAAGGAAGATATATATAATAAGATGAGCGAAGCAGAAATAGAGGATGTAGAAATAAAAATATCCTTATTACCTCCTTGGACAACAGATTGGCTAAGCAATGCTACCAAAGAAAAAATGAAGCAACATGGAATTGCTCCTCCTGAACAAAGTTCGCACCATGATATAAAATTATTTACCAATTCGAAAAATAAGATCACTTGTCCGCATTGCAATAATAATGATACGCAGCTAACAAGTCAATTTGGCTCCACACCCTGCAAAGCCCTATGGTATTGCAAAAGCTGCCAGCAACCGTTCGAATATTTTAAATGCCATTAGTATATATAATATATGAAGCTGGATATTGCAAACAGGACAGATATTACAAAAATAGTTGATCAATTTTATAATAAAATTAAAGAGGACAAATTGTTGGGAACAATTTTTACAGATGTAGCACACGTAAATTGGGAAAAGCACTTGCCAAAGATGTATGACTTTTGGGAATTTATACTACTTAAGACCGGTGAGTATAATGGTCGTCCGTTCCCACCACATCTGGCACTTAATCACGTGGTTCCTTTAAAAGGTATGCATTTTGAGCGGTGGCTTAGTTTATTTCATCAAACAATTAATGATTTATTTGAAGGAAAAAAAACAGAAGAACTTAAACTCAAATCATCACAACTAAAGGAAATCTGGAATGCAAAATTTGATTATATAAATAATAATTAATACAGCCATGTATATACAACAACTTTATACCAATTGCCTGGCACAAGCTGCCTACTATATAGAAAATAATGGCCAAGCAGCTATCATAGATCCCATGCGTGATGTGGATGAATATATAAATTTGTTGCACAACAGGGGGGCAAAATTAAAATATATATTTGAAACACATTTTCATGCTGATTTTGTTTCGGGACATATAGACTTGGCAAAAAAAACGGGAGCAAAAATTATTTTTGGTCCAGGAGCTAAACCCAGCTATGAAGCCGATATAGCTGGAGATGGAGATACTTTGTTTCTTGGTGAATGTCAAATAAAAATACTACATACTCCTGGTCATACTATAGAATCTATATGTTGTTTGCTCATGGATGAAAATGAAAAACCGTATGCACTTTTTAGTGGCGATACACTGTTTGTAGGTGATGTGGGGAGGCCTGATTTATTGAGCGGTAATTTATCTGCTGCAGAACTAGCATCACAATTATATGATTCGCTCAATAACAAAATAAAAAATTTGCCTGATGATGTTATAGTATACCCTGGTCATGGGCCTGGCTCGGCTTGTGGACGTAGCTTAGGCCAAGAATTACAATCAACTATCGGTATGCAAAAGCAGTTGAATTATGCATTACAACCAATGGACCGAAAAGATTTTATTGAAGCCGTTACAGCAGATCAACCTGCTCCTCCACCCTATTTTTTTAAAGATGCAGCGATTAATAAATATGGATATGAACCACTTGAAAAAGTGACAAAAAAAGCACATCGAAAATTATCAACCAACGATATAAATGAGCAACTAAAAAAAGATATTACTATCCTGGACGTGAGAACGGAAACTGAGTATACCAATCTACATATTAAAGGCTCTATACATATTGGGCTAAATGGCTCTTACGCAGTGTGGGTAGGCACTTTGATAGATATCAATCAACCTATAATAATAGTTTGCGAAAAAAATACAGACAAGGAAGCTATAACAAGATTGGGAAGAATAGGTTATGAAAACATTATAGGATATTATGATGATGATATTATACATTTGACTGAAATTGGAAAGGAACTTTGTGGGTTGAAATGTATAGAAGCAAAAAAACTATTACCTGAATTGTCAAATGAAAAAAATATAGTACTGGATGTGAGGACTGTGAATGAATATAATACTTCTAAAATACCAAATTCTCTTAATATACCCTTAAACGAACTTCTTTCAAACCTACATAAACTGAACAAAACTGATTCATACTTAATAAATTGTGCAGGCGGATATCGTTCGTTGATTGCTGCGTCCCTCATGGAGAAGAATGGATTCACCAGTATCACGAATGTGAATGGAGGCATGAGTGCTATAGAAAAGGAAGCTGCGGAAATATTATATAGTTCTGTTTCATAATTTGGAGCATGGCGTCGCGAGGGCAAAGAAATTTTATCCCGAAATTTTCGGCACGTTGAAGTCAATCTAGCAGAAGTATTGACTACATTACAATTGTGTCTTCGCTTTAAACAGATACTTCGTCTCGCCTAAAATCTGTTCTATTTTTTTAAGGCTATTCTAGGCGAGACTCAGAATGACGAATTCTAACTATATTTGCATTGTTGTTTTTCGTTAACCATTCTATAAATTGCCGTTCCGAGGCATCAGAAGACCATTAACCCCGCCGCGGCGGGAACCATTAATCATTAACAATTATATGCATATCCTCAACAAAGAAAACTCCATCGCAAACCTATACCTGGCCGAACTGCGTGACAAAAGTATTCAAAATGACCGCATGCGTTTTAGAAATAATATAGAAAGAATTGGGATGTTGATGGCCTATGAAATATCCAAAAAATTTCATTATCAGGAAAAACATATTATAACACCGCTTGCTGATACAACAGTATTTTTACCTACTGGCGATTTGGTAGTAGCCACCATTCTGCGAGCTGGAATGCCTTTTATGAATGGGTTCTTAAACGTTTTTGAAAATGCAGAGGCTGCCTTTATTGGAGCCATGAGGGGCAAACATAAAGCAGACCATTCCTTCGATATTGATTTGGATTATGTTGCTTGTCCTTCACTTACAGGAAAAACTTTAATTATATGTGATCCGATGTTGGCTTCTGGAAAATCATTGGTAGAAGGATGTAATTCTTTGATGGAACATGGGATGCCTACACATGTACATTTGGCCTGTGTAATTGCAAGTCCTGAAGGAATTGCCCATGTACAAAAACATTTACCTGATGCTACGCTTTGGTTAGCTGCGGTTGATGATAGTTTGAATGAGGATTTTTACATAATTCCTGGCTTGGGCGATGCTGGAGATTTGTCTTTTGGGGAGAAGTTGTAATATATTGCAGTTACAATAAAGCAACTACAATATATTATAGCATTATAAATTCCTAATTCTCCACTCAGTAGGATAATAATTATTACTTCTATTTTCCAAATTTTTTATCAAACCTAAAGGCAAATTTTCATAGCATAACATTGCCCACCCCATTGCATCATCAAGCATTACAGGGCTTTTTCGTAGAAAGTTTAAAGCTGTTTCTTTATCAATATCTATTTTATTAAATTGTATATTATGACTATGCATCATACACAATTCATGATCAGCGATTAATTCATTTCGTATCACTTTTCCAAGCTTTACACCGCGTTTATATATATTCAAATAGTTACCGACAAACTGCAATTCGGCAGGATGCTTTTTATAATATATATCCCTTTTCATATCAAACAAATTTTCCTTATCCAAAACTATATATTTATCTAATACCGCTCTGTCGTGCTTGGTAATCATGGGCAAGCCGAGTTTGGTATTATAATAGGGAACTTTGCTATCACCCACCAATTCTTCAGTTTTTTGTAATACAGAAATAAAAAATCCTTCCGAATCTAATTTGTTGGGGTAAAAACGATAACCATATTTTGTTTGATAAATATGTGAATAGGGCAAAGGGATATTCACCACTTCTGCTCCCAAAGTATTACATATATATTCTACAATTTCTTCATTTTCTTCAACACTATAGCTACAAGTTGAATATATCATAAAACCACCTGCTTTAATTGATGGCCACACATCTTCAACAATTCGCTGCTGCCTTAAACTACAATGTACTACACTATCTACACTCCAGTGCTCGATACTTTGTGGGTCTTTACGAAACATACCCGAACCACTGCATGGAACATCAGCTACTACCAAATCGAAAAAGCCTTTGATATTGGAAAAACTCTTAGGGTCATTTTGCGATATATATATATTATCATTTCCCCATTTCACGATATTTTCATATAATATACTGACCCGTGTTTTATTGGTTTCGTTGGCTAAAATAAATGTATCTTTATCCAAAACCGAAGCCAAATCCGTAGTTTTCCCACCCGGTGCTGCACAAAGGTCTAGAGCATTTTTAATTTTATTGGTTTTAAGCAATTCTTGTATAATAGTACCCACAAACATACTCCCTGCTTCTTGCACATAATAAGCACCTGCATGATAAACAGGATCAAGAGTAAATGAAGGGCGTTCGGGCAAATAAAATCCCTGAGATGCCCATGGAATTTGCTCCCTGTTTTCTATATAAGATGACGAGGGTTTATTTGGATTTAAACGAATACTTACAGGCGGAATATCGGCAATGGCTTCAGTCAATGAATCTATATCTGCACCAGGCTGGTGACGCAAATGTTCTATAAAGGCGGGTGGGAGTGATTTATTCATAATATATAATTGTTCGTTCTACAAACTCTTTTGCTTCGCTATTTACAAAGGTAGTTTTGCTAAGCCAATTTCCTTTTTTATCGTAAGTATATTGGTAAGTAGTTTTGCTATTGATATCATCATTAGGTTTTATTTCAACTACCTCTTTCACATTTCCATATTTGTGATACGAATAAGATATGTAATGCTGAGAACTGGTATCTTTTAAAAGTTTGCCATGCCAATCGTGCTGCTGATACTCGGTTGCTGGCACTCCTTTTTCATCGTAAGAGATTACTACGGTCTCTTTAATTTTTTTCTTCTTATCATAACTTATCGCTTCCCTCCTAGACAAGATAGAATCCATGCTATAAACTATTTTTTCAACAAGTGTATCTTTACTATCATACTTATATTGAACTATTTCATATATTCGCCCATCTCCCAATACCCACTTGTGCTGAATCTCTTTCCCTGTAGAACTGTATTGGTTATTTTTTATGAAGTTTAATTCATACTTTTTATAGTTTTCTACATAATTATAGGCTCTTGATTCTGCAATTGTACCTTTAGCATAATTGATATAGGTGTTTTTCCAATTAAATCTTTCATAAGGATTTATTATATAACTTTCAACTAAAAATCCTTTGTTATCATAAATAAATGTATCGATATATAATGTGCTACCATTGGCACGATAGGCAGTTGCAGTGATTTTATGTCCGGCATTATTATACACATTTACAAACTTGCTGTCTAAGTATGACTCAGGATTAAAATATTCACGCACTTCTATTTCGTGATCCCACTTATCATAAGTGTATATAGCCTTATGCGAGGAATTATCTTCCATACTATAACGGCCATCTAGTATTATATTTTTTGCAGAATCGAATTCAAGTTCAAACTTCATGATATTGGCAACCTTTTGAACTTGAGCTATAGTACCCTTGGCAGCATATACATTTCTGCTAATATATTTTACCTTGCCTTGCACATTCTCCTCTAGCAATCGGTCGTTCTTGCTATATTCCTTTACCTGTGCATGCAACTTTTGATTTACCAAAAGCCACAAACAACAAAGCAGGGGTATTAAAAAACGATTATTCATTCTGAACGAGTTAATTTGCAAATCTAACAATTTATAGTGATTCTAATTTTTTATTTAACAATTTAATTTTGAAGTAAAAGGTCGTCGCTACAGGACTAGGCTTTGCAGTGATGCTTTCTTTTTACCAAAAGGCCACCCCTATTGGGTTTGAATAGCTCGTCCTAAAATAAGTTTACATTTGTTTATTAGTCCCAGAGCGACGACCTTTTGGTAAAAAATGCCTGATGCGATTAATAAAAGTCCTGTAGAGAGGGCCTTATAAAAACATAAATCTTCTACCAAAATAGTAATCGTAAGCTTTTATAAGCTTCTATTGATTAAGTTGAGATTAAGCGTTAATTTTGCAAACCGAAAAAGAACATGGCTCCTTATCATATACTTTTATATTATTTTTATACACCCATTGAGGATGCTGAAACATTTGCTTTAGAGCATTTGAAATATTGCAAAACCCTTGGTGTGCGTGGTCGCATCATTGTGGCCCACGAAGGTTTGAACGGTTCTATTAGTGGTTCGCCCGAGCAATGCCAGCAGTATATGGACGACCTTAGAGCAGATAAAAGATTTGAAGGAATTGAATTTAAAATTGACGAAAGTGAGGACCATGCGTTCAACCGCCTGCATGTGCGTTACAAATCGGAAATAGTACATAGTGGTCTTCGTGACCCCAGTATTATCAACCCCCGCCAAAAAACGGGCGTACATATCGATGGCAAAACTTTCCTTGAAATGAAAGAACAAGACGATGTAGTGGTGGTGGATGTCCGCTCGAATTATGAGCATGGCGTTGGCCGATTTAAAAATGCCATCACATTCGACATGGAAAATTTTCGTGAGTTTCCTGAGAAAGTAAAACAACTGGAAGCACTAAAAGGTAAAAAAATAATTACTTACTGCACGGGCGGTATTAAATGCGAGAAAGCTTCTGCGTTGTTATTGGAGCATGGCTTTGAAGATGTATATCAACTACACGGAGGTATAATAAAGTATGCCAAAGAAACAGGCGGAAAAGATTTTGACGGCGTTTGTTATGTTTTTGATGGACGTATTACAGTACCAGTAAACGAAGTTAATCCAACTATTATTTCCAATTGTCATATATGCAATATCCCTACCCTACGCATGGTGAACTGTGCCAATGTTGAATGCAATGAACACTTGCCCATTTGCGAAGACTGCGGTGAAAAACTAGAAGGTGCTTGCTCCGAAACCTGCAAAGAACACCCACGAAAAAGACCCTATAATGGAACGGGATATTATGTACGACCTCCAGTAGAAGTGGCAAATAGTATCAAGTAGCTTGCCCGCCGCGGCGGCAAGTATCAAGTATATTGCATCCTTATTCTGATAAATTCTCTAATTAATTTTCAACAATATATAATATACTTTTTTAATCCCGCTAGTTCCTGCCTCGGCGGGCAAGCAACTTGATACCTGATACCATGAAAATAAAATCTCTCGCTGTATACTGCGGCTCATCCTCTGGCACTAAAACTATATATAGTGAAACTGCTCACCAGCTTGGAACTTTACTGGGCCAAAATAAAATCAATATGATATATGGTGGGGGCAATATTGGACTGATGGGAATTACTGCCGATGCTTGTATTGCTGCGGGTGGACATGTGACAGGAGTTTGTCCAGGATTTTTAATTGAACGCGAAGTTGGGCACCATGCATTGGATGATTTGATTGTGGTTAACAATATGCACGAACGGAAAATAAAAATGTTCGAACTTGCAGATGCTTTTGCGATATTGCCAGGAGGTATTGGAACCCTTGATGAATTTTTTGAAATCCTCACTTGGAAACAATTAGGCCAACACGATAAACCAATATATATAATAAATGTGGATAGATTTTATGACCCATTATTAACGATGATGCAGCACATGGTAACGCAAGGTTATTTGGCCGAGAAGAATTTGGAATTATATGAGGTGGTGGATGGTGTGGAAAATATAATGTTATAATAGACCTCTTTCATAATTCAAATAAGAAAAGCCAAATTCTAACGGACACTTTATTTTAGCTGCAATTTTTAAAGAAGATGTTAAGTTTCTTCAAAGACAAATTGACATATACGTGAACGATGAGAATACCATTCCAAATATAATTATTGCTTGTGGTTCAGTTGTCTCTAATCATTTTGATTATTATATAGACTTGAAGAAAAAAAAAAGGTTGGAAAGTTACTACTAAAGGTATTTGGTATTTTAGATTTGGACCTAATAATTATTTTATTTCATACTCTCATCCAGAGGCAAGAGTTCAAGACAGCATACTATATTATGGGTTAATTGATGCCATTAAGGAATTAATGATAAATAAACCAGTAAGCATTAATTTGTGATGCAACAGCTCATTAACCCCGCCGCACCGGGAACCATTAACCATTAACCATTAAAATCGCTCCCACTTCCATCAACCAAGCTATCCCCAGATGCACCATAATACCTCCATATATTGATTTTGTTTCCAAAGCAAGAACGCCTAATATTAATCCGCCGAAAAAGGAACTTGCTGTTTCGGCCATCGGTTTCCAAAAGTGAATTCCGACATAAAAACAAGCAATGGGTATAATACATTTATAACCACAAATTCTTCCTAAAAGTAACATCATAAATCCACGAAAAAAAGATTCGATAGAAATAAAATCTATACCATAACATAATTCAAATAATGCAATTGGCTTCCAATTTTCGGCAGTTAAACTATGATAATGAAATATAGCATATACTTTTGGATATTGTGCCAAAAAATCTGTTTGGAACGATGCCCATACAATCAATGGAACCATCAGTAATAACAGCACCCAATAAGGTTTGGCTTCAAAGTTTTTGGTAGAGAATCCATAGAACGGCATTTGCTTTCGGTGCCAAAAAATCCATAGCATAAAGACAGGAACAATAGTGAGCAAACACATCACCAAATTATCAGCACAATTATATGCTAATGATTTAAGTTCCTGATTGTCTTTTAGCCATTTTGAAATTAAAACATTGTGATAGGTAAATGAAGAACGCAGCGAAAAAATTGCACAGCCAATGAGTATAATAGTCCATAGTTTTTTACTGTGTAGTTTGGGGTCTCGATCGAATAAATATAAAATAATAAATGGATATAATATACTGGCAAAATAGAATACAAAGTATTTAAAATACGACTCTGTAAAACTATCTGAATCGTTGACCCATGCCTTGGGGAAACGGTATTCATAATTCAAATATATAAACAATGCATTTAGGCCAATTATAATAACCAAATAAGTCCTGTTTACTTCCTTGGTAAAATAATTTTTGAGATACCCTATTATTTTTTTCACAGTGGGCAAAGTTATTGGATTAAATTTAATATTGGAATTCTCGGGTTTTTATGTGCAACTTTGCGAGATAATTAAACGTCATTCTGAGTGGGCCGATAGCTATGGGCCTTCCCATGAAGAATCTGCCAGTAGCGTCTCCGATTCCGACAGATTCTTCGCATTGAAGCAATGCTCAGAATGACGTAAATGAAATATGATTCTCCGCTCAGAACACCTCATGAAACGCTACAAGAAACGCCTTGTAGTTAATAATGCCAGCATACAAGTGGCACAAGGAGAGATAGTGGGATTGCTTGGCCCAAATGGTGCAGGCAAAACCACCAGTTTTTATATGATAGTGGGGTTGATACAACCTGACAGCGGAAAAATATTTCTTGACGACAAAGACATTACCCGACTGCCTATGTACAAAAGGGCAAAACGAGGCATCGGTTATCTGCCACAAGAAGCATCCGTATTTCGTAAACTGAGTGTAGAAGACAATATAAAAGCGGTTATGGAAATGAGTAATCTTCCCAAAGCCGAGCAGAAAGATAGACTAGAACAACTTATAGATGAATTCAACCTGCACAAGGTTCGTAAAAGTATGGGCAATGTGCTGTCGGGCGGTGAGAGAAGGAGGACTGAAATAGCAAGAGCTTTAGCCGTTAACCCACATTTTATTTTGCTCGATGAACCTTTTGCCGGGGTGGACCCAATAGCAGTGGAGGATATACAAATGATTATAAAAAAGCTGGCAGAGAAAAATATTGGGGTGCTCATTACCGACCACAATGTGCACGAAACGCTCAATATTACTGACCGAGCTTACCTCCTATTTGAAGGGGCCATTATGAAAGCGGGCACCGCCGAAGAACTTGCAGCCGACGAAATGGTGCGTAAAGTGTATCTGGGACAGAACTTTGAGCTAAGAAGATAAGCTGCCATATTTTTTTTTCTGGTGTACATTGTATTGTGAAATAAATACCCGAATATTGGGTACTTATTAGCACATAATTTATACAATGAAAAATATCTACCACTCAATTATTAAATCCTGTTATTTGGTTCTTTTGTTAGTAACCCTTAGTTCAATCTCTAGCAAAGGGCAATCCTACTGTAAACCCTCTATCTCTAATCAAGGACTTCCTTACAATTTGTACATAGAAAATGTAGCACTTGATTCTATTGACAATACAACCACAGCCCCATCATCATCTCCCTATTATACCTTATATAATACCATGTCCACCACCATAAAGACTGGTTTTGGCTATTGGGTTAAAATTACGCCAGGTAATTCAGGTTATTCAAAAAATATGGCTGTCTGGATAGATTTTAACGGCAATGACACATTTGAAAGCAAAGAAAAATTGGGTGAGAAAGCCAATATGCCAAATGGACAAGATAGTATATATTTTAGTGTGCCTAACAATGCCGATACGGGTGCAACTAGGATGCGTGTGATTTTTGCTTATAACCAGCAAAATCTCACTCCGTGCGGAAGTTATAGTTATGGCGAGGCTGAAGATTATGTCATAAATATACAATATGTAGCTTGTACTACCCCACCTACTCCAGGTATTGTTATCACTAATAATACTGCACCTTGCACGGGTATTCCATTTATATTGTCATTACAAGGAAATAGTAATGGGGCGGGGCAGAGTTACCAATGGCAGAAATCTTCTGACAGTGTTAACTGGAGCGATGTATCAGGGGCTACATACGATACTACCAATCAATACCAAAGTGCGAGTACTTACTACCGTTGTATGGTAACATGCAGTAGTAATTCCGATTCCACCGCAGCATTTGAAGTTGTACAAAATCCATTTTACAATTGTTATTGTAGTTCCAGACCTAGCAGTGGTAAAACAACCAATATAGCAAATGTTACGTTTGGCAACTTCAGCAATGGGGTAGACACATTACCTGCCACCAATAATACGAATGTCTCAGCCACTTATTCTGATTATACAGGTATTGGTAAAATAGGACTTATACGAGGAAGCACCTACCCATTTTCTGTTACACAAATTGATGCCAGCAGTTGGGCGGTTTGTTATATAAAAGTCTGGATTGATTATAACCAAAATGGGGTTTACGAAACATCGGAAGTTATATATGGTGGGAATACAAAAAGTGGTTCAAAAGGAAATACGATACATGCAAATATTACGATACCATCTGGAGCAACTTATGGTATCACCCACATGCGTGTGCATTTAGAATATAGCGGTGCTTCTTCTGGCAGTCCCTGCGGAACTTATTCTGCTGGCGAAACTGAAGATTATACTGTGGTGATATTCGACAAGGCAAAAAAAGACGTTGCTATTAAATCCATAGTAAGCCCTGCTGTTAAATCATGTTTTTCAGGTACTGAACCTGGCAAGGTTGCAGTATTTAACCAAGGAACTGATACTTTAGATTTTTCTTATACCAATTTGAATGTTCACCTTGAAATGAGCAATTTGAATACTGGAACTTTAGATACGGTAATTACTTCTGGGAAGTTAGCTCCTAGTGCATCCATGACAGTTACGTTCAACCAAACACTTGATATGAGCCAAACTGGTGGCGATTACGAATTTGTAGTATCTGTTTCAATGGCAGGCGACAGCATTCCTTATAATGATACAGTTAGACTAACCGTTACGCCAACCGTAGCAATCCCTTTGGGTTATTTGCAAGATTTCAATTTATCATATACCATACCTGCTTCCTATACCAACAATGGGTTTAGTTATAGTAACAATACAGGACTAAACGGATCCGATGCCTTGGAAGTAAGTATGTCGAGCTCAGCGAAAGCTACTGCTACATCAGAACTCATAGGAACCACAACGAGTTTGAGTGCCTTAAAGCTATTTTACAAAACCGCTGGAGCTATGCCAAATAAAGATACGATATTTATACAAGTTTCTACAGATTGTGGCTTAACCTTCAAAAGTGTTTATAGCATAATTACTAAGAATAGCCATGCCAACAAGTGGGATAGCATACAATACGACTTAGGAGCTTCTGCAGGCAACAATGTAATTGTAAAACTATTAAGATCTGCTAATGCGGCTTCATCATATACTATATATTTTGATAATTTAGCAATTGCCGACAGGCCTGACCTTAACTTTGGCAATGATACCGCCGTTTGTAATTCTATAACACTATTTGCCAACCCAAATTATAATAGTTGGGAATTTGCGTGGAGCAAAGCAAAATGGATACAAGACACACTGAAAGTTACCTCAACAAGTGTGGTATGGTGCAGGGCAATGGATGCAATATACGGCGTGTGGACTATAGATACAATCAAGATTACAGTATACCCCACACCAATAGCCAACCTTGGTGCCGACCAAAAAATATGTTCAGGTGTTAATACTATTTTAAATCCGGGAACTTTCCCAGCATCATACACCTATTTATGGAATACAGGAGATACCAGTTCTACGCTTACCGTATCTACCAGCGGAACTTATATAGTATCAGTAACAGCCCCTGCAGGTTGTTATGATGCGGATACCGTAAAAATAACAGCAAGCAACCAACCCAAAGGTGTATATATTATAAAAGGCTCTCCCTATAATGGACAGTATAATTCGGGCACAGCTACTGCACCTGACAATGTGTGCGTAGGCAATACGGTTACTTATGAAATAACGCCACCATCTGGTCATACAAATGCGAAATTTGGAATTACTTGGAATATTCCACTGGCCGTTGTTGCTACTATAAATGGCAACACTCCAGCAGGCAATGTAACTGTTACACCGCCAAGTGCCATCGGCAATGGAAGTTTGAGTTACGCAGCCAATGCTGCTGATGCGGATTCATTATATATAATAACGACTACGGTTATTGATAGTATTACAGCATGCGATACTTCGGTGATGCGTTATATATCGGTGAACTCTTTGCCAAGTGTTAATCTTGGTTCCGACGAAACTGTTTGCCCCAATACTCAAGTATATTTATCGAGCAGCGGTTCATTTGCACAATATAAATGGAGTGATGGCAGTACCAGTAATATGCTGGGGATATCAGCCCCGGGCGATTATTGGTTGAAAGTTACTGATAACAAAGGCTGCACTAATAATGACACAATTACTATTAACAATCATACAGTAACAAATCCAAATCTTGGCCCTGATAAAAATATTTGTCCTAACGATAAAGTTTTATTGGACGGCGGAAATGCGAATGCATACCTGTGGAGTACCAATGCTTCCACAGCAAAAATTACTATATCGACCGCCGGAACATATTGGCTCAAAACTACTGATGCCAATGGTTGTTTTGCCGCCGACTCAATTGATGTAAACTTGCTTCCCACACCCGATGCCAGCTTTACTTATAATATAACAAACGGAAAATCGGCAGTGCAGTTTACTGCAACTAATACGACACATAATAAATATACTTGGACTTTGGGTGATGGCGGGAATAGTGCACAAATATCGCCTGCACATACCTATACACTAACTGGTGCGTATATTGTAAAATTAGTTGTTACCGGAACCAATGGTTGCAGCGACTCCAGTACACAAACGATTAATGTAAATACGGCTATCAATATGCCGAATGCCTTGGTGAATGAACTAACCGTGTTTCCAAATCCATATAATCACGAAGCAAGCCTTAATTTTAATTTGATTAAAAATGCGGTAGTGAATATAGAACTGT
Source organism: Bacteroidota bacterium (assembly GCA_034439655.1). NCBI lineage: Bacteria > Pseudomonadati > Bacteroidota > Bacteroidota bacterium. The sequence goes on from JAWXAU010000070.1 coordinate 22,297, forward strand.
ATGATATATATGGTCGCAAAATAAATACACTCGCCAATGGGCAATTGGCCGAAGGAAAACACCAAATGCAAATTGCTACCAACAATTCCGCTCAAGCAGTATATATGTTGCGTATAACAATTAATGGTCAATCAACCGTGATTCGTTTGATAGACTTAGGAAACAATTAATATGTATTTTAACTTTCCAATCTCAAATGCATTCGGGATTGGAAAGTTATTTAAAAATTAGACTACGAATTTAAATAATCACAGGTATGAAAAACACCAAATTAATTTCAAAATTTTTGGCAGTTGCCATAGTTTTATTATATACTACTTCGGTATGTAGTTCGCAAGTCTGCAAACCAAGTTTTGTGGGCTCTGGCCTAAGTTGGGGCTTGTACACCTCCAATGTAACGCTTGATTCTATTAACAACACAAGCACTATACCCGCCAATTCTCCTTTTTATACTTATTATAATACACAATCAACCACAGTTAAAACTGGTTATGGATATTGGGTAAAAGTTACTGCGGGTCCTTCAACACTGGGATATAATAATATTGCAGCATGGTTAGATTTTAATGGCAATGATACTTTTGAAACGAAAGAAAAAATTGGTGAACTCGACGATATGGCTGCATCTGCACAAGACAGTATATACTTTACCGTACCCAACAATGCAGATACTGGTCAAGTGAAAATGCGTGTGATATTTTCCTATTACTATAAAAACATTACTGCTTGTGGCACTTTGTATTATGGCGACTGCGAAGATTATAATATCAATATAAAATATGTGCCTTGTACTTCGCCACCCACTGCAGGTTCGGTTATTACAAATAAAAATCCCGTTTGCACGAGCGATATTTTCACACTGTCGCTACAAGGCTCTACAACTGGTGCCGGCCAAACATACCAGTGGCAAAAATCGGCTGACTATAATAATTGGAGCAATATAGGAAGTGCTCAAAATCAAAACTTCATATCTTCTCAAGGTGATTCTACCTATTACCGATGCATGTTAACCTGTGGTGGGTATACAGATTCGACGCAGGTATTACTTATGGTACAAAAACCTGCTACCAATTGTTATTGCAATCCAACGTCATATTATCCTACTTTCGTCAATATTGGCAATGTGAGCTTTGGTAAATTTTCTAATGGTGCAGATACCTTGCCCGATGAATATAATCCCAATGTAAATTCCGGTTATCATGATTATGCCAATATAGGATATATTCCTTTAATAAGAGGCGATACATTTCCATTTGCGGTAACGCAAATTAGCAGCACCCTATTTTATTCATGTGATATAACTGCCTGGATTGATTATAATCAAAATGGAGAATTCGAAGCCTCTGAATCTATATACAGTGGAAGTACGACTAGCGGTTTATATGGAAATACAGTCCGCAAAAATATAACCATACCTGCTTCTGTAAAAACTGGAATTACAGGTATGCGAGTAAAAATTGAATACTTCTCTTCATCAACCGGCGTATGCGATACAGCTTATTATGGCGAAGCCGAAGACTATAATGTATATATATATGACCAGAAAAAAATAGATGCATATATATATAATATTGAAAGCCCCTTAGTAAAATCGTGCTACTCAAATGCTGAGCCTGTAAAAGTAGCAATCTATAATTCGGGAACTGATACCCTCAAATTCGCTAACAACAATATGCAGGTCCATTTAGATATGAGCAACCTCAACAATGCCAGTCTGGATACGGTAATCAAAACAGGTTATTTGGCTCCTGCCTCGTCCATGCATGTTGGTTTCAGTAGCACCCTGGATATGAGTAAATATTCAGGCAGCTATGATATAAAGGCAACTATAAAAGTGGCTAACGACAGCATACCGTATAATGATATCATAAATAGAACCTATAGCCCCGATATGCCTATAAAAACTGGATATCTTGCAGTATTTGAAAACTATAATGGGATCCCAAAATCATATATCAATAATGGTTTTGTTTGGAGCTACGCCAATGGTTTAAACGCTTCAAATTCACTTAGGGCAAGTATGCTCAGTAGCAAAAAAGGATCTGCCACATCAGAGCTTATTGGACCCCTTACCAATATTTCTGCTTTGAAAATATATTATAGACCAACAGCTAACATGCCCAAAACTGATACGGTATTTATTAAAATCTCTACCGACTGCGGAGCAAGTTTCCAAACTATATATAAAATACTAACGGCTAATTCCAGTTCTTTTAGTTATAGTAGTTTTCAATTTGACCTTGGTAAATATGCGGGTAATAATCTCATCGTTAAAATAATCACATCCCCTCATTCAGCTTCTAACTATAGTATGGATTTTGATAATTTTGCCGTTGCAGATAAGCCACAAATAAATTTAGGTAACGATACTGTTGTTTGCGATAAAATCACTTTATATGGAAATCCCTTACATAAAAAATGGGATATGGTATGGAACAAATACAAAGCAACAGAAGACACTTTAGTGGCTAAATCTTCTGGAAATTATTGGTGTACCGCAACCGATTCTATATATGGAATTTCTAATTCTGATACCGTGCATGTGGATGTATATCCCACTCCCAATGTTAAGTTCGGCCCTGACCAAATTCTTTGTATTGGAAATACTGTTACCCTCAATCCAGGTAAGTTTAATGGATATAAATTAAATTGGAGCACGGGCGATACTACCGCTACTATTGATGTATCAACTGGTGGCACCTACAGGGTTACCGTTACTGCACCTGCAGGTTGTTATGGAATGGATACTATTATAATAACAAGTGTAAATAAACCCAGTGGTGTGAGTATATCAAAAGGTTCACCTTATGATGGAAAGTATAATAGTGGAACTGTAGCGAATCCTGATGATGCGTGTGCAAACAATACCTTAACTTATGAAATAACGCCACCTTCAGGATATACAAATTCTCAATACGGCAGCAACTGGTTTATTACACCCAGTATTATATCAATAAATGGAGCAGCAGCTATTGGAAAATATAGTTTGACAACTCCTACCTCAACAACGAATGGCAGCATCAGTTTCATGCCAGACTTAGCCGACGCCGATTCAACATTTATGATATCTTTTACGGTAAAAGATGCAAATACAACCTGCGATGTTTCTGTAATGCGTTTTTTGAAAGTAAACCCCGCACCCACAGTTAATCTTGGTTCCGACCAAGAGGTTTGCCCAGGTACAGCAGTATATATGAATACAGGTGGAAATTTTTCACAGTATTTATGGAGTAATGCTAGCACTGCTGCTATGATATCCGTTAGCACTCCCGGCAGCTATTGGTTAAAAGTTACCGACAGCAAAGGTTGCTCAAATTCCGATACCGCCGATTTGCTCAATTTTCCTTTGCCTACCGTTAGTTTGGGCAATGACAGAGGTACTTGCTTTGGAAACGCATATATATTGGATGCGGGAAATCAATCGGGATATTTATGGAGTACCGGTGCTAATTCCCAAACTATTAAAGTAACAAAATCGGGAACTTATTGGGCTGAAGTATATAGTAATGATGGCTGCACTGCCCGTGATACGGTAGTTATAGAAATATTGCCAAAACTAAAAGCCACATTTAGTTATACCAAAAACACACCTACAGCTATAAAGTTCACACCCGATTCTACACAATATAATATATATAATTGGAATTTTGGCGACAGCAGTTCTTCCAATTTAATGTCTCCTGTTCATTCTTATAATAATGATGGAAGTTATATAGCAAAATTAAATGTAATTGCTAAATATGGATGTACCGATTCAGCCACAACAACTATAAATATCAATACGGCAATTAACCAAGTACAAACGATTGCCAATGAAGTTTCGGTATTCCCAAACCCCTATAATCATGAAGCAAATCTGAATTTCACTTTAGCTAAAAACAGCCAAGTAAATATAGAACTTTATGATATATATGGCCGAAAAGTAAGCACACTTGCAAATTCAGCAATGAGTGAAGGTAAGCACCAGATCATCATCTCCACCAGTGGCAGTGCACAGGCAGTATATATACTTCATATAATGGTAAATGGACAAAGTACTATTATACGTTTGGTGGATTTGGGTAACTAAATAAAAAAATACAAATTAAAGCCCGTTCCGAAATTTTGGAACGGACTTTAATTTTAAAATTTTACAAAAATAAATTTGTTTTAATGAATTATAATACTTTCATTTGTCCTTAAATAAATATGTTACTATGAAAAAATTATTCTTTTATTAATGGTTTCATTCGCATTACATGTTACCACCAAAGCCCAATATTGGATTCCTTCCAATTCGGTTACCACAGCCACACTCAGTCCTGTTAGTATTAGTATACCCACACCTAATACCAATACCACAAATCATTTCTTGATAAGAAGAAATTTACTAAATGTGATACAAAATCCACCACCAACCTATTACACACAAAACTATTTAAGGATTGAAAATTATACGCCACCTATCTTAGGCTTTCCAGCAATTACTACTCCTATATTTACCATAAACGATGATGGATATATAGGGCTTGGCGTAAACGATCCAACAAGTCCTCTGCATGTCAGTATCCCCTTCGATTATAACTTTAAAAGTTTTCACTTTACAAATAATAGTAGGCCTTCAAACATATTAATCATTGGCGGGCAAACCCCTCCTTATGATAGACAACTGTTCTATGTTAATAGGTTATTCCAAGGAAGCTATGGTAAGATACCTCAAACCGATGACCAAGGAATATTTTGGAGCGATGGCAAAACAAAAGCTACCAATGTGAGTGAGAATGTATATGATGAAACCGGTGAAATAACAGGCACAAGAACAGTTACCAACTACTATAATACCAGCTCGGGTTTTGTTATTGCACCTTGGTATAACCCCACAAATACGAGCGATTTTAGAGGACTGCGAATAGCTAATAATGGTTTTGTGAGCATTAACAGCTCTAATAATTTTGGTTATGCTTTGGCGGTTAATGGCACTATAGGTGCTAAAGAAATAGAGTTGGATATAGCTATTAATTGGCCCGATTATGTGTTTGATAGTTCTTATCAGCTATACGATATTGATTCTCTGCGACACTATATAAATGCTAACCACCATTTACCAGGAATTCCCCCCGCAAGTAAAATGCAAGATCAAAAAATGAATGTGGCAGAAATGAATATTGCCTTGCTCAAAAAAATAGAGGAAATGACTTTGTATATGATACAGCTTGAAGAAAGGATTAAAAAAGTGGAAGGGAAATAATAAATGAGAACCTTAAATTTTTTATTAATCTGTATTGTCATATTTGCAAGCTCAATTTTGCATGCAAGAGATATACATGGGTATATTTCTTTTGGGGGGAATTTAGGGTATAGAACAAAGGGGGCTATTACATTAATACTAATAATCAAAAAAAAGTTGGTTTTTACGATTTAAAACTTGGTATTGCTTATAATCTAAAAAAGAATACATTTATTACTGGCATTAAAGCCTATAGGGATATTGATATGGAAACACCTAATATGCTTGGCCATGTTAATCGACACGGATTATTTATAAAATGGAATTATAAAATAAAAAATCAATATTATATTGGTGCTGAATATTCTAGATTAATAGCAGACAAGCATAACACATTTACAAACAACACAATCAATATTTATTCAATATGTGCTGGTAAAACATTGTTAAAGAACCGCATAGGTTTTGAGGTAAAATGTGATTATGTTTCAATAACGCCAAAATGGATGAGCCATTTCAATAATTTTATAATTTTATATGTTAAAATATAATATTATATTATATTATATTATTATTACTTCTAAGTTTTATTAAGTGCGGTGCATTTAATCGACCCAATGATTCTATGAAAAATGTGATTTTAATTCAGCCTACTTTGAATTTTAAAAAAACTTATAGTGGTAATTATTATTTGGATTTACAATATATACGTTTCACAAAACGAAATATTGGTGGGTATGCAGGTGTTGGTTATGGATATTATAGTTCAATCGGCTATTATCAAAAGAAGCCTTACTTTGCTAATCGGTTAATTAATTATGAGGTGGGTGTAGCATATAAAGTTTGCATGGCTAAAAATTTATACAACATAACAACTTTGGGTTATTATCAATTGACCGACAATACTTTAATATATCAAATGGATTCTACTTTTAAAAAATTCACAGGAGTACAAATTGCTGATATTTTATTTGTTCCAATTAATAATCATTTTTACGCTACTATAAATATTGGTTATTCAATTTCTAAAATTATTTTTAACTTTACTGATATTAATAACTATAATAAAATATCAACCATAAAATACAATGCCAATAAAGTATCTTTCCAAATCGCTTTTGCTTATAAATTTTGAATATATGAAAATTATTTACTTATCTATATTTTTTTTATGTGGCATTTGCAAAGGCATCGCACAAAATATGATAATTAATGGCGGATTTGAAGATGCTCAGAAATCTAGTTTTACTGACAATCCCAATGAGTTTCTGGATCCAAGTAATTGTAGTGGAAATGGTTGTAATTGTAGTGGCCATGTTGCTGAATGGGGATCATCGTATGGTTCACCAGATATAACTTATGGCTCACCTAATAGTGGCCAATATGTAACCAACCAATGTGGCGTTAGTGTTATAAGTATATACTCTTTCGATTGTTGCCCCATACCACAACTAAGCACCGTTAATATTGAAATATGCAATAAAAGTTTTTATCAACTGGGCCCGCAGGCTTTTACTTTTCTTAGCACCTACGGTTATATATTTCAATGGACAGCCACAAACCCAACCGATTTAAATTATTTAAGCAGTACAACTATTATAGACCCTTCAATTACATTAGACCCCAATAATCCATTACCTACCTTCCCAATGCATTTATATTTAACAGGTACCAATGCTTGCGGCGTTTCTTTTAGCCAGGAGTATATATTGGATGGCAATCCGCAACAACCCATCGTACATTATATATCACCTGGTTATTGTTGGAATGCATCAGTACAAGCTTATGTATCTTGCAATCCATTTTATCACAGTTCAACACAAATACTCGAATTGCCTTATCAGCTTTCAGACCAAACCGCTCCTCCTTTAACTATAGAGTACAAACAGTTAGTAGTAGAAGTATATAATGGAGGAGTACTTTTAGGCAATCCTATAATATTTAACTATGATGATCCCACTATGATAAATCAATTAAATAATAATTTAACAGCATTGGCAAAAAACAATACTTACAAATTAAATACTCCAATAAACATAGATTGTACAAAATCTATTGGTGTAGTAATTTATTACAGGAGAGATTGCGATATTTTTCCTCTACTTGGATTTGATTATGGCAATACAACTTTATGCATTTACTAATATGAAGAAATTATATATTATATTACTTTTATTTACCAGCACAGCATTTTATAAATGTTACGGACAAATAGACACTATACCCAATGGTGGCTTTGAGCACTGGGAAGGACAGCAGAATTGTCAATATTATATCCCCAAACCCTGGGAAAACTATTGCACAGATTATACAGGATTTATATTTACACATTTACTTCCTCATTCCTTTGAGCCATATAAAGACACAGCTACTTTATATCTTTTTTCACCTAATGATAAATCTCCCAACTTTGTAGAACAAACTTTCATCATACATTCCCGTCCAAAGGCATTTAGTATGATTGCTGGCTATAACTCTGGTATTAAAATAGCTGGGTTCAATGTTGTGATATTGATGTTAAAAGGGAAAGATACAGTAGCATATAATAACGAAAGCTCTGACCCAAAATATTACCGTTATTTAGGAGATACAGTATTGCCATTTGACTTTATTTTCCCAATTAAATACTATAATAATAATATACCTGATTATTGTTATATTAGACTAAATTCTGTTTCTAGACAATATACAAACTTTACTAAAGGCGGAGGTACCTTATACGCAGATAATGTAAAATTTCTTGATACTGTTATGGAAAAAGGCGTTTGGCATCCTGATACAACAACACATAATGATACAACCACCCATACAGATACTACAAAACACACTTCTATATATTATACTGCCGCACCCCCGCCACAACTTACTGTATGGCCCAACCCATCAAGTGGCGAAGTGTCTTTTAGTTTCAAAGCAACAGGCAACGGGTTATATACTTTAACTATATATGATATCACAGGCCGTTTGGTTTCTACACCCATCAAACAAACCCTGCAAACAGGCAGCGATACCAAAGCCAATTGGGACTGCCCCAACTGCAACAGCGGCATATATACTTATATATTGCAAAGCCCTAGTGGTGTGCAAGCGGGCAAGGTGGTTTTGGTGAAGTAGAACTATCTATTACATCATGTCCACGACAATAATTGTTGGGAGGATAATAGGATAATTTTTGGCCACCCATTAGACCTTTTTAATAATCGCAAAGCACAAACCTTCTTACAATAACGTAACTAAACAATTGAAAGATATTTTAAAATACAGCAGTGATAGTTGAATAAATAACAGCATCCAAAAAGCAGTCGCTATGCATAAGCTACCGAGAATAAACGCAAGGAGGTAGCAGAAATAGGCTGATATTTATACAACGGTTTTTGCGAGGGGTTTCCCCGAAGGAAAAAATCATCTTTGTATTTTAAAACACTTTTGCTTACTTTTTGTGTAAAAAGTAAGGTCCTCGTGGCGAACGAGGCGACAAATAAAGCATTACAGTATTTTCGCTCCTAATATAATACCACTTGTAGGAATGCGTTAACGGTATAATGTAGCGACAACACAAGAATACAGGCTAAGATATTATGTATTATGCATTGAAATAAACATATACCCAATTTTCGAATTATGTAAGAGTTCTTTTACATAATTGCACTGACCGTACTATATTTGTCTCTTTAAAAAGATAAATTAAATGCTCTCCATCATCATCCCAGTATATAATAAAATAGAAATCACTATTTCTTGCATTCAAAAAAACATAATACACTGTGAGCAAAAATCAGAATGGATTATTATAGACAATAACTCCGATGAAGCTACCAAAGCAGGTTTGCTGCAATTGAAAAAATTTGCCGAAGAGAAAAATCATACATTTACTATCATACATGAAACAGAAAATACAGGTACCGCCCGTGCTTGGAACACAGGACTAGCTAAAGCCACAGGAACTTATATAGTAATTTTGAACAATGATTGTGTACTGATGCCCCATTGGGATACCGCAACAATTAAAGAAATTGAAACTGGCAAATTAGAATTGTTTACACCTTTCATTATCGAGCCACCCATGCTAAAAAACAAATACAATGAAAGCGATTTTTGGGAAGGGAAAAAAAACTGGAACTATTATCTTCAAAAGAATAAAAGACGAATTTGCAACGGAATTTTTGGTGGTGTTGTATTTGCGGCTAAAAAAGAAACATTTGCGAAGATAGGATTATTTGATTCTAAATTCTGGCTCACTTTAGATGATATGGATTATATATACAAAGCGATGAAGATGGGTATAAAAACTGGCATATCAGGAAATATCATAGGGTTTCACCATGTGTCATCTACGCGAAAAGAAATGAATATTAATGAGCAGGTGGCCGTTAATTATTTTAAAGAGAAATGGAACTGCGACTATGCCAAACAGGAAAATTCTTTTTGGAATAAGTTGAAAAGAAGTTACAGGAAAAAGTTGTTTTTATATACTGGAAAGTTGGGTAGAATTAATATGATATTAAAATAGAAACTTGTCAGTTTGAGTTTATCGAAGACGCTACCGTTTGTTAAACTTCGATAAACTCAGCATGGCAACCTAGACTTAACATAATTGAAACATTTATATGCAGAGCGGAAGAATAGTCCGCACGAATAAATTCCGCTAAACCCGTTCCACCTCCAAATCATCAGCACAAACCTCCAACAATTCTTTGAGCTTCTTATTTTTTACAGGATGTATAAACTCTGGGGCCAACTCACACAAAGGCTCTAATGTAAATCTTCTTTTATGCAATTGTGGATGCGGAACAGAAAGCAGATTACTATAATATATCACACTTCCCAAAAACAATATATCAATATCTATCATTCTTGGGCCCCATTTTTCTTTGCGTTCACGGCCCATTTCTTTTTCTACCTTTTGCGTAATTTTAAATATTTGCTGTGGCCTAAGCGAAGTATGATATATAATAACTTGGTTGTAAAAATCGGGCTGCTGGGTATTGCCCCAAGCTTTGGTTTTATATAATGATGATAATTGATGATTGCCAAATTGGGCATCCAACAAACTTACAGCTTTATGAAGTTGCTCCACACTATTGCCCATATTGCTGCCTAACAATATATATAAATCCCTCAAGGCAATTCTCCTTTTCCCTGCCTGATAATTTCTGGCTCGTCGCCCGTACAATCAACTACGGTCGATGGAATATTCCCACCTGTTCCGCCATCAATCACGGCATCCACTTGCTGCTCGTAAGCTTCGTGAATTAATTCTGGGTCTGTTAAATATTCTTCCACCAAATCGGTACTATGCAATGAGGCTGACACCAGAGGTTCATCGAGCATTTCTATTAAAGTGCGGGTTATACTGCAGTCGGGCACACGGATACCAATAGTTTTTTTGGAGGTGTTTCTGAAAATTTTCGGGACATTATTATTGGCATTCAATATAAAAGTGAATGCTCCAGGCAAACAGGTTTTCATCATCCTGAAAACTGGATTGTTTATCTGCTGACAAAAATCGGAAAGGTGGCTCAAATCAGAACACAACAAGGACAAATTCGCCTTTTCAGGTTTTTTACCGATGAGTTTGCAAATGCGTTCAATTCCATTTTTATTATTTGCCCTACAAGCTATGGCATAGATGGTATCGGTAGGGATTATAATAATTCCATCCTTTTGCAAAAGCTCTACAGCTTTTTTGCATTCACGCTCATTGGGCGTTTTGGGATGGATAGTGAGCAGCATAATATTTATATTGCTGCAAATTTACTAAGTTATTTACGATTTACGATTACCATACGGGCGAATGCTCTTCGTAATTTGTAAATCTGGCATATATCTACTCAAGTCCGATAGCTATCGGACCTGAGTATATAAATGCCCTAATTCGTAAATCAACAATCGGAAAATCGCAAATAAAAAAAACCACCGTTAATCAGACGGTGGCAATATCATTAATCCAAATTAATTATATATGTATCTATCTTATAAAAACATGAAGGGGTTGGTGCAAAACACTTTAATAATCAATAAAGAGAAAAATGTTTTGTTTGCATAAGCATTGATGTTCCTTGTAATACCTACAGGCATCAAGGCAGGAGTGTACTGCATATTGGGCTGCCCCAAAGTGAAACGGTTATTACCTTTACGAAGGTTTTTGATTCTTTTTAACAAATTGGTGATTGTGCTTTTCATTATTGTGCTCTCCTTTTAATTATTTTTTGAATGTTTGACGGGCATACGAAGCTTTCAAAAGTGTTTTTTCGATAAGGCTCATATGGCAATAAGCGATTTCTTTAATAGTAACACTATTAAGAAAGGCAACAACGTTCTCTTTCGAGTCGATGTTTTTTGTTTTTGTATTGAGTGTTACTTGTATCATTTTGTTGTCGCTTTTGATTGAGACAAAATTGCAGGATACGGAAAGTTGAGAAACTTCAAGTTTTAGGTTTTTCTTACGGATGATTTGGGATTTAGAAAAGCCCATTTAGTATGACCTATATCACCTTTCATATATTAACAATTGATTTTAAATACTTTATAAAACAAGCAAGTCCCTCAAAAAAGGTCTTATCTTACTTACATATCGATTTGCAAGGTGCTCACTTTTTGCAAGAAAATTAAAAAACCGCGTTTGAGGCTTCTAGATTTATCCCAAATTCAGCATTATAAATGCTGAATCGATTAAGAAATTGTAATTCAATTTATATAAAATTGAATTACAATTTCCATCCTCTGGCGGCGGCGTGATAAACCCAACCAAACCAAATAGTTCGGTTTTGCAAACCTTCAATTGATTAATTTGGGTTTACTTTGCAAACGCATTGCTAAAGCTCCTCAAAAAAATCACCGGCCAAAAATTGCTGTTGCCTTTCTACCATGAGGTTTCTGATAAACAATTGCCACATCTCAGCGGATTGTACCATGTTCGAACACCTCAGCAGTTTGAAACCGAAGTGGATTTCCATTTAAAACACTATACTCCCATCACTTTGGATAGTTTAGTGGATCATATATATAATAGTATACCTATTAATAAGCCTACCTTTTTATTGAGCTTCGATGATGGGCTGCATGGTGTTCATGAATTTGTGATGCCCATACTGCAGCGTAAAGGATTGGAAGCAATGCTATTTGTGAACCCAGCGTTTATTAACAATAAAGATATGATGTTCAGGCTAAAGGCTGCTCTCATTGCCCATGAACTCAAGAAACAAAAAAACAAAGGGATGAAATATGTGGCCAAGTATTTATTCCATCTAAAACATGAACACACCGAACATTTAAACGAACTAGCCAAAGAACTCGAATTCGATTTTTCCGACTATTTGAAAACACATCAGCCTTATCTGAATTTAAATGAATTAAAAGAACTTAAAACAAACGGCTTCCATATTGGGGGACATACCGATACCCATCCCGAACTTAGGTATTTGCCTTTGGATGACCAAATTTCAGAAACGCTCAAAAGCATGGACTGGGTAAAACAAAACTTAAATCCCAAACATCACCTCTTTTCATTTCCGTTTACAGATTATGGAATAGGCACTGAATTTTATAAAGGTACTGAAAAACATATTGATTTATATTTTGGAGGAGCTGGACTAAAAATTGAATCAAATCCCAAACATTTGCAAAGAATTCCTGTTGAGAATTTTTCAAATGCAAAATGGATGATTTATTACCAATATATATACTGGTTACTTAAAATGCCCTTTGGCAAAAACAATATTAAACGCAAATAAATGTTAAAAGAAGGAATCAATATATTATATAAAGATGATTTGACTCAATTTATCCATAGCGAATTGTTTGGCAAATTCAGAGACGTTCCGATCAGTAAAATCAGAGCAATCTCGCAACTTAACAATCCTAGTAGGTTGGACGACAAACCCATGCTCCTTGTGCAAATTAAAGCAGGCGAAATTGTTGCCTACCTAGGAGTTTACCACGATTGTATCATAAAAGACCAAACCAAAATAACTATAGGTTGGACCAATGATTTGTGGGTAGCACCCAAAGACCGTGGACGAGGCTATGCAGGTAATTTAATTGTAGAATTATATAAACATTTCGAAGGGAATTTAATAGTAGCCGATTATGTACCAAACACCTTTCATATATATAATAGCAAAGGTGTGTTTCAAAAATTAAATCCAATAAAAGGCAAACGAATTTTCCTCGAAAAACCCAATATCGAATGGATAGACAAGCGTTTTGGGCTATCTTTCAAAAAAATATTGTTCAATTATTATTTAAAATTGAAACCTGAGAAACATAATCAGATTGATTCCGCAATATTATTATATAAACAAAATACAATATATAAAATAGGAACAGAACAGGAAAATTTTATAGTTAGCTGCAAGCAACAATCAATATTTAATGAGGATATCAACAAATGGAACCATTGGCTCGCTGCTCCATGGCTTAGCGAAACAGAAACAGAAAATCGTTTTTATTTTTCTACCCAATGCAAGCCTTTTAAACAGTTTTGTTTAGAATTGAGAGATGAATCGAATGTGATAAAAGCACTGGTATTCATACTAGTGAGGGGTGATGAATTGAAGGTAAAACAAATTTATGCTACCGCAGAAAGCTATGATGAAGTGATAAAATATATTATACACACGGCTCAATTTTTTGAAAGCAAACAGATTCTATTACATGATACCAAAATGTTTCCTTCACTAAAAAAATACTCTAGCAATTATTTATTTGCAGTAAACAGTAAAAAACATTTATTGGCTGGCAATACAATTTTCAACCTGATGGAAAATGTACACGTTCAAGTTTCAGATGGCGACCTAGCCTTCACCTAATCCCAACTACCGAATGGCTCCATTCGCCGCCGGCGAACCAAATCCCGAATCCTGACCCTCATCATTAAACCTTTTGCATTATATTTGTCATACCCAACAAGCTAAACTAAATTAACGACTATGAGTACCATAGAAGACAAGGATATATTGGCGGGATTTCGTGATGAAAAAACTCGCAACCACTGCTTTGAGCAATTGGTAGACAAGTACCAACGCAGAATTTATTGGCATGTCCGCAAAATTGTACTTGCCCATGATGATGCTGATGATGTAGTTCAAAATACTTTTATCAAAGTATGGAGCAGTCTTGAAGGCTTCAGAGAAGATTCAAAATTATTTACTTGGCTATATAGAATCTCCACCAACGAAGCCATCAATTTCCTGAATAAGAAAAAAGCAAACTTATATAATGATTGGGAAACTGTAGAATATAGTCTAAGCGAAAATTTAGCAAGTGACCCCTACTTTAACGGCAATGATATACAAATGAAATTGCAGCAAGCCATTCTCACCTTGCCTGCAAAACAAAGGCTCGTATTCAATATGAAATATTTTGACGAGGTGAAATATGAAGAGATGAGCGAGATATTGGGCACAAGTGTTGGGGCTTTAAAGGCTTCTTACTTTCATGCTGTGAAAAAAATCGAAAAATATTTCGGAGTGTCTTAAACCATTATGTCACAAAAGCGTCAGAACACTAAATGAAACCTTTTCCATCCCATAACGATAACGCCGATCAAGAACTCAAAAAACTTTTGGGAACAGAAACGGGCTTTGTGAGTCCTGATGGATATTTTGAAGAATTGCCCACGAGTATCAAATTACAATTGGGTGCATTTCCAGAATCAGACTTCACCTCACTTCCCAAACACGAATATCCTTTTACAAATCCTGCCAGTTATTTTGATGAATTAAAAAATATAATTAATAAACAAATAGTGCAAGAAGAAAACTTTGAAGTAGTTCCACTAATTCCCGCAAATGAAACAGGATTCGATTTGCCTGAAGGATATTTTGAACAGGCAAAGTTTAATATATTGGATGAAACTACAAAACATCAAAGTACTATAGAAACAGGGAGTGAAAATGCATTTAAAATAGACGATAATTATTTCGAAAAATCAAAGAAAAATATACTTGCACAAACTGTCGGTACTACCAAAAATAAAAATACAACTATATATAGTCCTTTGGTACGCAGACCGATACTCAAAACCTTTCTTCGCTATGCAGCAGTTGTGGCCGTAGCATTTGGTTTGGGATATATGACCAACCACAAACAAAACATTGTAGTATATAATAATAATGGTCAATTAAGCAAACCTGTTATTATAGAAGATATCACTTATGAAGAATTACAAGCAGCTTTGTTTGATGAAGATTTGGATACTGAGGATTTGATAGAATTGGCAAATATGGAACAACAAACTGCAAATAATAATGACATTCAAAAGCCAAGTAGTAAATCAAAAAATAATATACAAAAAAGCAAAGAGGACTATACTCCAAAAGCTGATAAAGCCCCAAACCAACAACAAATAGAACAATATATAATTGATAACGAAATTAATCCCGAAGAATTATGAAGAATATTATAATAGTGATGGTCTTTATGCTGAGCTTCTCAGCATTTGCTCAAGGGCAGCCATCCAAAGAGAAAAAAGAAGATAAGGTGAAAGCATGGAAAATAGCGTTTATAACTGAACGCTTAGATTTAAGCTCGGACGAAGCACAAAAATTTTGGCCGCTGTTCAATGCTTTTGAAGCAGAAGGAAAAGCTATTAAAGAAAAATACAAACTCGATCCCGATGCTAATAAAGATGGACAAGTAAGTGAGGAAGAAGCCGAGAAAGCATTGACGAAACAAGTAGAAATGCACCAAGCCCAAGTCGACTTGCTCAAAAAGTATAATATTGAATTTAAAAAAGCAATACCCGCAAGCAAAATTGTGAAGCTGTATCAAGCAAATGAAGACTTTAAAAAAGTATTACTGCAACGCTTGAAAAAGATGCAGCAGAACAAACCGCAAAGACCTGGCGGCGGCGGTACTCCTGACCTTGAGGGTGGGGAGTAATATACTTATACCATTTCTTAAATTATAATAATTCTCCGCCCGAGGCGGATTACTTCGCTTGGTTGGGTGGAAACACCACACTCCACACAAAAATTATAGACCCTGAATCCCGATAAGTCGGGATCAGGGTGACGTTGCAACGGCAACGCAATCAGGCGTAAGCGTCATGCTGTTCGCCGCCTGCGAATAATTATCATCGTAGCAGACTTGTGGTTATATATGAAATAAAAGTCTTTGTACTTGGCTCCTATTCTATCATAACCTTAACCATTTCGCTCCCCACAGAAAGTATATACAATCCTTTCGGTAAAACTCCTACATTTATACTATATATATTCTCGCCATTTGTA
>JAWXAU010000071.1 GCA_034439655.1 Bacteroidota bacterium
CGGGCTGCTGTAAATAAAAAAGGGCAGCATTCTAAGTTTTAAAATTCGTGTTTCAAACCTTTATATTTATTAGAATCGAATTATGAAAGAGGTCTAATAGTATTTGCACTATTTTAGTATAGGAATAATACAATATATAAATGCATATAAAAAGAAAAACCTCGACAATTTGTCGAGGTTCGTCTTTGAAACCAAACCATGAAATTATGAAATTATTTTATGCGGTATTATTTTCGTAGGATACTACCAATTTATTTGGTATATATTATGGGAGTTCCGAAAAACTACTTTTACTATTTTTTATTGTTTTTGGTAAGTTCTGCCCTGCTCTGCATGTATGCTTTTTCAAAATCGGCAAACCATTCCAAACCCATGGTGTAGGTCTCTACTTCCAATTTGGGGTTATCGCTGTGACTTTTATTTTGATCGTGTTTTGAATAATAGTTTGCAATGGCGATTTGTGCTTGTTTTAAAGATACATTATTGGTCGACTTGTACAGTTCTATCTGCTCTTTTATATTTACACATTTGGTAAAGCTCTTCATTTCATTTTGTAGTATATTAGAGTCGAGCGAGAGTTTACCTTTGTATTTAATAGATTTATCACTGCTGATAAAGAAGATCGCTGGCAAGGCAAATACGCCATTTCTTCTAGCAAATTGTTTCCCTTCTCTTGTAGCAACATCAGCTTTCACACATAGAAATCCTGAACTCAGTTGTTTTTGTATGTTAGGGGTATTGACCACTTTCCTCATATAAATCCTACTTGAATAGCAGGTGTTTGAGTGTACAAGCACCATCACGGGTTTGTTTTCTTTTGTAGCATCTACAAAAGTTTTTCCGAAGGTGTCGGGGCCAAGGTCATCCACTAGAGGTACTTCGGCATGCATCAGCATTGCAAATGCTACGATAAACGTAGTCAAATAGAATAGTTTTATTAGGTGTTTCATTTTTTTTTTGTTATTTAATGATGCAAAATTGGATATAATACTTGCACTGATAAATGATGTGTGTCACGATATTATAATGATGTTCATCATACAATAATTTCCTGTTGAAAGCTGAATACTCAATGGACAGTGCGTTAGGCACAATTCTTATACAATTTCCGAAATAGTATAATTCAAAATTGTAAGGTTGAATTACGTGAACAATTAGAATTAATTGGGTGCATTTTATGGCAAGCAATACGGTCGTCTTAAATATTTATATACATTAATTTAACAATCCATTTTCGATTGATATTTAAGCATACCTTTGTCTGAAAATTTTAAAAGTGGAAAGATAAAATCTATGCTACATGCACTGTTTGAGTATGCCAATGAGGGAATTATAGTTTCTGACAAGAATGGAAATATTGTAATCGCAAATCCAACAACGGAGAAGCAGTTTGGATATGAAGTAGAAATGCTTATCGACAAAAGCATTGAAGACTTGGTGCCCGAAAGTGTATCTAACCATCAGTTAAAGCATGAACAAGAGATATTAGAAAGTCCACATCCACGTGCAATGGGCAAGGGGATTGACCTTTATGGGCATCGGAAAAACGGTTCAAAGTTTCCGATAGAAATAAGTGTGAGCCTATTTAAAACGTCAGAGGGCGAATATTTAATGTACTTTATTGTAGATATTACGGAAAGGAAGAAGCAAGAGCTTGAAATAAAGAGAGCACAGGAAGAAATTATCCAGTTAAATGTGGACCTAGAAAAACGGGTGAAGGAAAGAACCAAAGAGCTAGGCGATGCTATAGAAGAACTGGCTCGTACCAAGGCAGAGGTAATACAGTCGTACAACAAAGAAAGAGAACTAAATGAATTAAAATCTCGGTTTGTAAGTACAGCCTCGCACGAGTTTCGTACACCACTGGCTACCATCTTGTCATCAGTATCGCTTATTGGGAAATATAATGAACCGAATGATGAGGAGAAACGAAAGAAACATATTAACAGGATTAAATTATCCGTTACACACCTCACCGAGATATTGAATAATTTCTTATCGTTAGGCAAACTGGAGGAAGGTATAGTTCGCAATAACCCCGAACCTATGATTTTGGATCAGTTTATCAAATCACTGGTCGATGATAATAGAACTTTACTTAAAGAAGGACAGGTGGTGAAGTATAAACATATTAAAGGTGATACCGCCATTCACTTAGATAAATATTTATTTCACAGTATACTGCTCAATTTAATTTCTAATGCAATAAAATATTCTCCTGAAAATAAACCCATTCATATAACTACAGAAATAGTGGACGACAAACTAACTTTAAGTGTAAGAGACGAGGGCATGGGTATTCCTTCATCGGATTTGGAAAATCTTTTTGACAGATTCTTTAGAGCAAAGAATGTCGAAAATATCCAAGGAACCGGTTTGGGTCTCAATATTGTAAAAAAGTATGCAGAAATTATGAACGCAGAAATTATTTTGGAATCTACCGAGGGCGTGGGCACCACATTTCAAATAGAATTTTCATTAATATGACAAGCATCATTAATTAATACTGATTTTTAACCTAGAAATAAATAAGAAGAAGTCTATACTTTTGAACTTTAAATAATGACCATGAATAAAACAATATTACTCATAGAGGACAATGCTGATATGAGGGACAACATATCAGAGATTTTAGAACTTGCAAAATATAAAGTTCACTCGGCACCCAATGGTAAAGAAGGTGTTCGAATGGCACAAAGTATAAAACCTGATTTAATTATCTGTGATATCATGATGCCGGAGCTGGATGGATATGGAGTATTGCATATGCTAGGCAAAGACCCTGCAACTGCAACTATTCCATTTATTTTCCTCACGGCTAAGTCGGAGAAGACTGATTACCGCAAGGGTATGGGTTT
Organism: Bacteroidota bacterium; assembly: GCA_034439655.1. NCBI lineage: Bacteria > Pseudomonadati > Bacteroidota > Bacteroidota bacterium. Next base: position 2,859 of record JAWXAU010000071.1, read on the forward strand.
AGGTGCCGATGATTATATTACTAAGCCATTTGACGATACCGAACTTTTGGACGCAGTTGAAATTCGACTTAAAAAATTTGATATCATAAAAACAGAATATTCAAAGACAGCGGAAGGGTTTGGTGAATTTATTGATAACGTGAGGGGATTAGAAGAGTTGAAAAAATTATCGGAGGAAAGTAAACCCAAGCAGTATTCAAAAAAGGAAGTTATATATATGGAGGGTAGTATGCCTAATAGGATATATTTTATTACCAAAGGGAAAATTAAAACTTATAAGGTAAACGAAGATGGCAAAGAATATATAGTATCATTATATAATGAAGGAGATTTCTTTGGATATATTCCCTTGCTAGAGAATATGCCTTATACCGACTCGGCAATGCCAATGGAAGATTCGGAACTGGTGGTAATATATAAGGATGATTTTTTTGCCTTATTGCTCAATAATAGAGATGTGGCTTTGAAGTTCATCAAAATGCTTTCAAATGATGTAACGGAAAAAGAAGAAAGGTTAATTCGCTTGGCCTATAATTCAGTGAGAAAAAGAGTGGCAGATGCATTAGTGGCCTTGCACGACCGATATGCAAAAGATAAAACAGGTGTGTTCAGCATGGAAATATTGCGTGAGGATTTAGCCAATATGGTAGGCACTTCTACCGAAAGTGTGATAAGAACTTTATCTGATTTTAGAGAAGAAAAAATAGTAGAAATTAAAGGAAGCACGATTACGTTTTTAAATATGGATAAAATTAAAAAAATGCGTAATTAGTTTAGTTTTAAACCGTCCCCAATAACTAATCCTGATCGTGTTCGGCTGTCAAATTTAAAACCATAACTTTAGTATATAAGTGAGCACTACAGAAACCAATACACAAGAACCCCAAAGCAATACATCATTATCAGATATTGAGCAAAAACTTGCTTTACTCATTATCAATACAAGAGAAAGTTTTGTATTGGTTGATAAGGATTTTAAAATAGTGACTTATAATGATGAATTTGAGAAGCAGTTTATTAATATTTTTCACCGACAAATTAAAAAAGGTGACTCAATTATTAATTATAGTCAAGTTAGACCTGCACAGGATTTAGTTGAAATCTATCAAAGCGTATTCAAGGGAGAAAGTATAGAATCGGAAGTGAAACTCACTTTGCCCGACAATAAAATTCACACATTCTTAATAAAGTACAATCCTGCTTACGATGAAAGTGGGAATATTTTTGGTGCCTTTGTTTCAACTACAGATATCTCAGATAGGGTCGACGATATGGAGAGGATAAAACAATCGGAAGGAAATCTGAAAACTATATTTGAGAATACTTCCGAAGGATTTATTCTTCTTGATATCAATTGTAGTATTCTGGCTTTTAATAGTAAAACGAAAAAATACACTTTCTTTATTTCTGAGAATGAAATGGAGGTCGGCAAAAACTTATTTGAGTATGTTCAGAAATCGCGTGTTGTACAATTTCAAGAGATTATTGCAAAAGTATTACAGGGTGAAACTATACAATACGAGCGTCCTTATCAACGAGAGAATAGCCATATCACGTGGATAGATTTTACGATAACACCCGTAAAGGAAGCTGGGCAAATAATAGGTTTTTGTATTTCATTAAAAGATATCACACAACGTGTACAGAATGAAGTAGCACTTACTGAATTATATGATAAGCTAAACAGAAGAGCTGAAGAACTCACACAGTCGAATGCAGAACTGGAGAGTTTTGCCTATGTGGCATCTCACGATATGCGGGAGCCCTTAAGAATGGTAACCAGTTTCTTAAGCCGACTTGAAAATAAATATAGAGACAAGTTAGATGATAAGGCAAAACAATATATACATTTTGCAGTGGATGGTGCCGCCAGGATGCGAAAAATAATCCATGACCTGCTTGAATACTCGAAGGTGGGAAAAAAGGAATATAAATTTGAAGAAATAGACCTCAGTAAATTATTGGCTGAAGTAGGACAATTAAATATTTCTACTTTCAATGAAAAAAACGCAGTATTATGTTGGGATTCACTTCCTGTTATATATGGATATAGAACTCCTTTATTGCAGGTTTTTCATAATATAATTTCCAATTCATTGAAATACCAAAGGTCCGAAGTACACCCTATAATAAAGATTGTTGCCGAAGAGCATATTGATTATTGGAAATTCTCGGTTACCGATAATGGAATTGGGATCGATAATCAGTTTCTGAGCAAAATTTTTGTATTGTTTCAACGATTACATCAAAAGGATGAATATTCAGGAACGGGTATTGGTTTGGCAATTTGTAAAAAAATTATTGAAAGCCATCAGGGTAAGATATGGGCCGAATCAGTAGTTGGTGAAAGTACTGTTGTATATTTCACTATTAAAAAAATATATAATAAACCTGTGACAGCATGACCAATACTATGAAATCAATACATATACTATTAATTGAGGATAATGAAGGCGATATCGTGCTTACCAAGGAAGCTTTGCTCGATTGTAAAATAGTTAATACCATCTCATTAGTGCGAGATGGCTGGGAAGCAATACAATATTTGGAAAAAATTGAATTATTTTCGGAGTCACAAACACCCGATATTATTTTTTTAGATATCAATCTTCCCAAAATGGATGGTCACCAGGTATTGAACAGAATTAAGTTAAACCATCATATTAAAAAGGTACCTGTGGTTATCATTACCACCTCACTTTCAGAAAGAGACAAACTGAATTCCTACAGTGATATTGTAACTAGTTTCATCACCAAGCCAATAGAAGAATTCGACTTATTGAAAGCTTTTTCGGCGATTGAAAGCTTTGGGCTTAACATTGTACAACTACCACTTAAAAGTATATCGCATGAAGCTTAATAATAGTGATTTAAAGTTCTTATTAATAGAAGATAATATTGGCGATTTGTTATTGATAGAGGAGTATTTGAAAGAAAATTTTTCGAATCCTACAATATATCGTGCCAGTACTTTTGCGGATGCAGTAGGGTATTTAAACAAGAAACTAGAAATTGATGTAATATTATTGGATCTCACACTTCCCGATTTGAGCGGTGAAGAGTTGGTATTACAAATATTGAAACTGTCTGGGCATACTTCTGTAATAGTTCTCACAGGATACACTGGCGAAGACTTTGGCGTTTCCACCTTATCAATGGGTATATCCGATTATTTGGTAAAGGACGAGTTGAGTGCATCAAATTTAAATAAAAGTATAGCATATAGTATTGAGCGAAAAAAAATTGAAAAAATCCTAAAAGAGAGCAATGAACGCTATGAAATTCTGGCACATGCAACCAGCGACACTATATGGGACTGGAATATTGAGCTTGACAGCATGCAGTATAACGATGGGATACATAGGATCTTTGGCTATTTAGAATCGACCTTTGAAAATACTAGTAAATGGTGGGAGAATAAAATTCATCCCGACGATATTTTGAAAGTATATAAAGAACTTAATTATTCTTTCGAGCAGTGTATTTCGCACATTCAATTAGAATATCGCTTTTTATGTGCGGACAATACCTATAAATACATATTTGACCGTGCCTTTATTGTTTATAGTGCTGGTAAGCCCATCAGGATTATCGGTGCCATGCAGGATATTACAGAGCGAAGACAGGCTGACCTTAAAATGAAGCAATCGGAATCGAATCTGAATGCGATTTTTGAGAATACATCCGAAGGGTTTATTTTGGTAGATAGAAATGGTAAAGTAATATCATATAATAAGAAAGCAAAAGAATTCAATTCTTTAAATTTAAAGGTAGAAATAGCTTTAGAAATAGGTAAAGATATTATTGACTATGTTGAAGTTTCGAGGCAAGGAATTTATCAAGAATATATCACAAAAGTATATGGTGGAGAAACAGTAATATATGATATTGCTTATTTGCAAAAAGATAATTCTACTATCTGGATTAATTTTTTGATTCAACCAGTATATACTGAAGGTAATATCAATGGATTTTGTATTACTGGCAGAGATGCAACTGTACAAAAAGAAGCAGAGCAGCTAAGAGAATTCGACAGAAACAATCTTAAGGCACTAATCAATAATACTAATGATGCAATGTGGAGCATCGATAAAAATTTCAACTTAATTACCTCAAATAAATCATTTGATGAAAGGATTAAAAGTATCACAGGAAAATCCATGAGTTTAGGAGGGAGTTTTCTAAATTCGGGGCTTACAGAATCTCAATTAAGTCGATTCAAAAAGCACTTTGAACGAGCATTTTCTGGCGAAACCTTTTCTATTATAGAACATATCGAAAGCCCAATCGAAACTTGGTCAGAAATATCTTTCCATCCCATACATAAAGGAGAAGAAATAGTAGGAACGGCTAGTTTTTCACGAAATATTACTGAAAAAATTAAATCAGAAAAAGTGACCTTGGAACTAGTGCACAATTTACAAAACAAGAATAAAGATCTACAGCAATTTTCCTATATAGTTTCTCATAATCTTCGTTCGCAGATTGCCAAGATATTGGGGTTAACTTTTGTATATAAAATTGAACCCGATCACAAAATAAATGAAATGACCTTGCTGGAGTGTGTGGAGCAGGAAGTAACTAATTTGGACAATGTGGTGAAGGATATGAATACTATTATTTCATACCGCGACCTCGACAATAAACAGAAAGATCAGGTATCATTCGATACGGAATTAAAACTTATAGAGCAGGTACTCGAATTTCAAATTGCGGAGAGCGATGCCACTATCACCAGCGACTTTAGCAAAGTGTCCAATATAGTTTCAGTGAGGAGTTATATATATAGTATCATATTCAATTTGATATCGAATGCTATTAAGTATCGCCGACCAGAGATTCCCTTGCAAATACATGTCGAAAGTTATCAAACCGAAGAAAACATATGTGTCAGTATCCAAGATAATGGAATGGGCATCGATTTGAATAAGTATGGTGAAAAATTATTTGGCTTATATAAACGATTCCATAGCATTGAAATTGAAGGTCGAGGCATAGGCTTAAGTTTGGTTAAAACACAGGCCGAATCACTGGGTGGAAGTATAGAAGTAGAAAGCACTGTGAACAGGGGAACGACTTTTAAGGTTTGTTTACCCATAAATAATAATTAGTATGCAAATGATAAACAGTGTTTTTTTAATAGATGATGAACCGATGTTCAATCTCATAAATCAAAAAATTTTGCAGATAGCAAAGTTTACCAATAATGTATACTGTTATGTTGATGCCAGCACTGCCTTAAAAGAACTTCGACAATTAATTGATTTGGATTTATCGAGTTTCCCCAATATTATTTTTTTAGATATCAATATGCCGGGTATGGATGGCTGGGAGTTCTTAGATGCGTTTAGTAATTTCCCCATCAATGTAAAACAGTATTGTAAAGTATATTTACTCACGTCCTCCATAGATCCGATAGATATTGGCAAATCTCATAATTATGATCTTATATACGATTTTATTTCGAAGCCTTTATCTATTGAGAAATTGGCAAGTATAGGCCAGCATAAGATGAAGTTTTAGGGAATAAAATAAATTCCCAAACATTTCTATTAATCAACCATCATCTTAAATCTCGGCAACCCAATTTCACTTTCAGTAGGGTAGGGTGCCCTATGCGTGGTACTTATATCTTCTCGCATCTGTTGATGAACTTTATAACTCATGTCTTTATCGTCTTCATATCTGGGGTCGGGCACAAAAGGCAACTTGGCCATTTTTTCTATAACAATAGATGCAAATCCAAAATCTATATCAACCTTGCCCAAAAGAAGATAGCAGCCACCACCTTTAAAGGGATACCTCGCCAAGCTATCTGCAAAATGGGTAGTATCGAAATAACCTCCTTCGGCATCTATCCAAGTTCCAAAGTTCATCATACCGCGTTTAGTAGGTACATGTTTTATGGAAATAAGGTAGCCCACCATTCTTACTATTTGTTTTTCTTTATATATTAGTTCACTGGTTTTTACATCGCCCCTAAATTCAGTTTTTAGCAAATCGAATGGTGAACATGATACAGGAAAATCTAACAATTCTATCTCATCAAATGCATCTTCAAAGGGCGACCTTTGCAGTGTGGGTAATGTATATTCTTTAATGGGTTCATGTAGTAATAGCGGTGTTCTATTTTCTGGTTTGTAATTCGCCAACAACATTCGGGCTAGCAAAATTAATTCGTTTTTGTCCTTACGGCTGTCGGGATTTCCAGTAAAGCGAAATGCACCTATATATATTAAAATTTGTAATGTTTCAATGCCTATAGGTATACGATTTATAAAATCTTCCAATGATTTATAGTCCCCGTTCTTCATTCTTTCTTCAGGTATCATCGTACCTATTTGTGCAGGCAAACTTTTAAGATGTACAAAACCCATATATATATCTTTATCATATAAAGTGGTGAGATGTTCACTTCTATTCACACAGGGGCAACATATAGTTGCTCCCGCCATTTTTGCCTCATGAAAATATATTTCTGTTCTATAAAACCCACCAAAATTATTAATCACCGCTACCATAAATTCAATAGGATAATATACTTTTAAGTAGAGGCTTTGGTAACTCTCCACCGCATACGATGCGGAGTGTGCTTTGCAAAATGAATAACCTGCAAACGATTCAATTTGTCTATATACTTCTTGTGCGAGTTGGTCAGGATATCCTTTGATTTTACAGTTTTCAAAAAACCTATTTCTCACACCTTCAAATTCTTTTTTTGAACGCGTTTTTCCGCTCATCGCCCTGCGTAATATATCCGCATCGGCAAGGTCGAGGTCGGCGAAATGATGTGCAATTTTAATTACATCTTCTTGGTAAACCATTACACCATAAGTGTCGCCCAATTGCTCTTCAAATACGCGATGAAAGTATTCAAACTTTGTGGGATTATTATGTCTGAAAACATATTCACCCATCATACCACTTTGTGCCACACCTGGTCGTATAACAGATGATGCAGCTACCAAAGTTTTATAGTTATCGCATTTTAATTTCCGCAACAATCCACGCATGGCAGGACTTTCTATATAAAAACATCCCAAGGTTTTCCCTTCTCTCAAATATTCATTTGCTTTTGCTTCGTCTTTGCTTATCAGTACATTTCTTATATCTACTTTTATACCTTGATTTTGCTCAACCAGTTTCACGCAATCATTGATATGGCCAATTCCCCGTTGGCTCAATATATCAAACTTTTCAAAACCTATATCTTCGGCAATATGCATATTGAACTGCACAATTGGAAAACCTTTTGGCGGCATTTCCAAAGCAGTATAGTTTGTAATAGGTTCTTCTGATATAAGAATACCGCATGAGTGCATACTTCGTTGGTTCGGATATTTTTCAAGCAACATTCCATATTCATGTATAATATTAACGATGGAGTTTTTATCATGCGAATCGGCTGAAGATTTAGCAAGCTTGTCCATTTCCTCTTTGGCCAAGCCAAATACTTTTCCAATTTCGCGTATAATAGAACGGTGTTTAAATTCTACGATGGTTCCAGTAAAAGCTACATGCCCTGCACCAAACCTGTTGAATATATAGTTCAAAATTTCGTCTCGGTCTTTCCAACTCCAATCAATATCAAAGTCGGGCGGACTGGCCCTGCTGGGATTTAAAAATCGTTCGAAATATAAGTTTAATTCTATCGGGCATATATCAGTAATCCCTAAACAATAACTTACTATACTATTTGCACCACTGCCTCTGCCTATATGCAAAAAACCTCTGCTTTGGCTATATCTTATAATATCCCATGTTATTAAAAAGTATCCCGAAAAACGTAGATCATCAATCACCTTAAGTTCCTTTTGTACGCGAGCCAATGCTTCTTTATTGTTTTTGCCATATCTTCGTTCAAGCCCTTCCATTGCCAAATTGGTGAGCAATAATTTATCACTCTCACGACTGTTTGTATAATACTTTTTATTTTTGGGTGTATTAAAATCAAACTCAAAATTGCATTGTTCAATAATATTTTCTGTATTACTTATCACTACAGAAAAATGTATATAATGAGCAAGCAAATCATCTATAGGAATCATTTTGTCTGATACGCGTGCTTGGTCATCTACCGTGAGTTTGGACAGCAAGGTGTTTATATCCATTGCTCTCAATATTTTGTGCAGATTATATTCTTTTTTGGTACGATAAGTTATGGGTTGGTATATCACCATTTTATCTATTCTATCTTTCCATTCAGCACGAATAAGTTTGGTAATATCTTCGGGCCGCAAACCTATATATTCATATTCTTGCAATAGGGTAGGAACATTTTTAAATGGATATATAATAACAACATCTTTAAACACAGGAGGCTGAATGGGCAATGGGGTATTGCTTAAGTTGTACTCAGTTAAAAATTTGCATAACTCAGCAAAACCTTTTGTGTTTTTTGCAAGACCTATATATAATAATTTGTTATCAGTTCTAAACTCAATTCCTACTAAAGGTTTTATATTGTTTGCCTGGCATTTTAAAATAAAATCATATACGCCTGTTACGGTGTTTATATCAGTGAGAGCAAGTGCTGATACCTTACAGTCTTTTGCAAGCTGCACCAATTCTTCCACAGGTATAGTACCGTATCGCAAACTATGATAGGAGTGACAATTCAAATACATATTATACCTTGCTCTTTTTTAATTGTACACCAGCACATCGTTGTATAGATGAAGAACCAAAACGTTTTTTTATTTTATCGAGACTTTGATATAATGATATAAGTTCGGTAGTATCTTCAAACATATTTATTTGGTATGCACCGCGTACAAGTCCGCTGAATCTTATGCCCACAAGTCGTATCCTCATTCTGCGTTGGTATAAGCTATCAAATAATTCGTTTACTTTTTTTAATATAATATGGTCGCAGGAGGTATAAGATATTTTAAATTGTTTGGTTTCCGTATCGAAATTATTATATCGAACTTTAACCACGATAACAGAAGCTAACCATTCTTCATCACGCAATTGAAAACAAAGTTTTTCTACCATGCCTAGTAGTATAGATTTTATTTTGGGAATATCTATAGTATCTTGCTCAAAGGTTTGTTCAGTAGAAAGGGATTTTCTCTCGGTATACGGCTCAACAGGGTTTTCGTCAATTCCGTTTGCTTTTTTCCAAAGTTCTTTTCCATTTTTGCCCAGTAATTGTTGTAATACATCAATAGGCATTTCTGATAAGGTTTCTATCCTTCTAATACCAATTCGTGAAAGTAGTTGATAAGTGACATCGCCCAACATCGGGATTTTTTTAATGGACAATGGATTGAGGAATGTTTTGACCATTGGCTGGCATACTTCAATTTTACCGTGCGGTTTTGCTTCTCCCGTAGCAATTTTTGAAACCGTTTTATTAACAGATAATCCAAAACTTATGGGCAATCCTGTTTCCTTTGTTACTTTTTTTGATAGTTCGGTACTCCATTTATAACAGCCAAAGAATTTTTCCATACCTGATACATCCAAATAAAATTCGTCGATACTTGCTTTCTCCATTACGGGAGCACTTTCTTCTATAATATCGGTAACCAAATGCGAGTATTTGGAGTAAAGTTCCATATCACCTTTCACTACTTTGGCTTGCGGACATAAACGTAAAGCAAGTTTCATAGGCATGGCAGAACGTACGCCAAAAGTGCGAGCTTCGTAGGAGCATGATGCTACAACACCGCGGTCGGAACTGCCGCCAATAATTAAGGGAATATTGTTCAACTGTGAATTGACAAGCCTCTCGCACGACACGAAAAAAGTATCTAAGTCCATATGTACGATTGATCTATCCATGAAATTTCTTGTGAATTTGTAAACCTCAAATTTGGGTATAATTTTTCAAGCATGGAGCAAAAAACTATGAACAGATTGCACCCAAGTTTGTGCACAGTGTCTTGTAATACCAATTCTTAAACTATAATAGTTCTCCGCCTGTGGCAGATTTAGTTTGTAGAATGGTAATGCCGAACTACATCCCGAAAGCATTCGGGATTAGTCCCCCTTTTTTTTTACTATTATATATTGAGTTTCGGGTTAAAATATATAATAAAAAATACCCGTTGTCGCCGTTATGCGAACAGTGATTTATTATAACCAATGTATCATAACTGCAAGCCGCCGCGGCCGATGCGAACTGGGAAACCCTTCCGTTGTCGCCGTTCCATAAAACACGAGAATCAGATATATTTTCTGACTATGACAGATGTTCAGTGGCAAAGGCGTTCTACTTTTGCCGGGTTGCAAACCCTACTTTTTATGGCAAGTCACCGTTCGCAGAGCGGCGAGAGCGGGGGGTATACTCTCAGAACAACTACAAGAACGTCAATGAAAGATATAGATTTTGGAGGTACTGAATTTTCTGTAAATAAAAATCTATCAAAAGAAGACTTACAAAGAGTTCGCCAATGGGCAGAAGAAATTTACAACAAAGTACATAACAACGAAAGTCCTCAAATATAAGGTTTTTCTGTCACTTCTAATCCTCATAAATCCCACCTCTACTGCCAACGTTTACGATTTCAATAATCAAGGCATTGGCAAAGATATCGTAAAGAATTCTGTATGTTCCTACACGTATGCGGTAGCCATTTCTGCCCGTAAGTTTTTTATAGCCATGAGGGCGAGGATTTTCAGCAAGTTCGTCTATTGCTTCCATGATAGCGGTATAATAAGGATCGTTGATTTTGGCAAGAGCTTTAATTGCTTTCTTCTTGTATTGCAGTTCATACATTATTTGCCCAGTTTTTTTCTTTCGGCTTCAATCATTGCCATAGCTTTGTTTTTGCTAATAGCAGGCTCATTATCATTTTTGCTTGCATCATAAAGCTTAATATCTTCGAGTTCTTCCAACTCTTCCATAATGGTTTTAAATTCTTTTATAGAAAGAATGGCAGATATTTTTTTACCGGTATTATCGGTAATGTATTGTGGGTGTATTGCAAGCATAATTTTACTATTTAGTAGTTTGAATATTTTGTTCAAAGAAAGTTTGAAATTTTTGTTTTGTAAGCATTGTATCAATGATATTCATTACGGTACTTTTATCTTTTTCGTTTAGCTGAGCAATAAGCCTTATTTGCTCTGTCACTGTTTTGTCTTCTACCGTTATTGCTTTAGGTGTGGCATTACTGTAATGTATAATTTCAATAATTGTAAGTCCATAATAAGAAGCCAACTTATTTAAAATATCTACGGAGGGTTCTATTAATGCCTTTTCTAACTTGTTATAATGAGCAGGTTTTAAGCCAATTTTATTATAGACGTCTTTCTGCATCAATCCTTTATCTTCTCTTATTTTTTTTATGTTTTCTGAAATACTCATTTGTGTCCTTTTAGAATAATAC
>JAWXAU010000072.1 GCA_034439655.1 Bacteroidota bacterium
AACTACATCCCGAAAGCCCCGCTTAATCCCGATAATTATCGGGATGCGGGGGGATTAGTCCCTTTCTTTTGGACTATTATATATTGAGTTTCGGTATTATTCAAAAAGATTTCTAATTAATAATCATGCGATGCTATATTTGCAGCCCGATTAAAAAAAAATTTTTGCCCATATGGTGGAATTGGTAGACACGCCATCTTGAGGGGGTGGTTCCGTAAGGTGTGGGAGTTCGAGTCTCCTTGTGGGCACAAATATTTGATGATTAAATGTCCGCCGCAGCGGATTGATTTTATGATCTTGATTTCTGAAGTTGCTATAAACGATAACAGTTTATCTGCCAATCGTTAATCAACCATCAATAATTATTGAATGATTTAGGTGGCAGAAGAAGACTGAAAACTATAATAGTTTATTCTCTTATCGTCAATAGTCAATCAAAAATATTATAGTTTTGAGCAGCTATTAGCCTCTTTCTATTAGCTCAATCATATGGCGTTCCTTATTCAGTAGGAAAGCACAATGTCTGTTATCAAATGCAACTGATATAAATTTGTTTATTAACCTGTAGCCTTCCTCTTCAAGGCGGTCAATTTCAGCATCTATATTATCTACATAAACACCAATATGATAAAATCCGGGATTGTTTTTTAATCGCTCCAGCAGGAAAGAGGGCGGGCCATAGGGAGCTACAAACTCCATGTGAACGGCCCCCATGGAAAAAAAGCAAACCTTAACTTTTTGGGCCTCGATATCATATATCTCTGATATTTCTCCTTCTGGATGAAGTATCTGATAATCTGCAATGGCATTTTCAATGTTGTTTACAAGACATCCTATATGATGTAGAGTCAAACTCATATTATGCGTTTTTTTTCTTTTCTAAACTCGACATTAAGTCGCCAACATTCTTCCATTCCTGAATCTCGGATGTTTTAAACCTTACTTTAAAATGAGCTTCAATTTCAACTACCAAATGTATATTGCTTAATGAATCCCAATTGTCTACATCCTTGGCCGTTGTTTCGGGAGTAAGGTTAATGCTTTTGTTATTTAAAACATTTCTGAAAATGTTATTTAATTCGTCTAAAATCTGGTTAGTGTCCATGTGGTATTGTTATTTGTTATTAGTGTTTTTTTGTGTTCGTATTTTGTAAAGTAAGTAGTTCGAATTTACCTCAATAACCAAGGTAATAACTTTTCAAGTTGAATTGCTTTTCAACGAGAAAATTATGCATCAGCAGTGTTATAAAATTGATACTTTTTTCAATTGTATAACTTCGATAAGCAGGTGCGATTTTCTTCATCCAATAAAAATGACCCTATAAAAATTTGTTTGAGTGTTTCGGTACTTTTTGGCTTATTCATCTGAACCATCCCTTGCGAGTTGTAGCTCGTCAATCGTTCCGCCGCGGCGGACGTAACTCGTAATTTAAACTACGGCTGTATGGTCAGTACCACTTTATATCTTCCGCTCTTGCTTTTGGTTAAAGCAACTTCTACAGTTATTCCGCTTACCATATCTTCCTTTTCGTAGGCAATAAAACGGTATATTTGGTTGCTGCCTTCTTCGGGTTCAGTTACAAAAACCCATCCCTCCAAACAAATTTCGGCAGTAGGTAAAAATTTCGAATAAGCCTTGGTAGCTTCTGAACCATTAGCGGTTTCTATTATAGTTGCCTCATATTTGCTATGCGGGCCGTCCACAATTATCTGTGCACTGTTAGTTCCACGCACTAAGGCAGTTGCTTGGTATACACTGGTATACTTCATCGGTTTTTTGGCTCCTCTGATACTTTTGAATTGCGTTCGCGAAGCATCAATCACTTTCCAAATGGACTGGCACCCAAATTTCTTAACCACACTGTCAGGGATTTCTCCCTGTATAGTTTGAGCTTTGCTAGGAATGACGATAGCAAAATATAGAATCACAAATGAATATATAAACCTTTTCATTGCCTGCAAATAACTAAAATAAAAACTATTATTTGTATTTCCAATGCAAATTCTTTTCCATATTCCAATTTGGGAGTGTCCACAAAAAACGAATTTGTATGGTAGTGGGTGCTTTTTTATAGCATATATTTGCCCTAGAATATATATAATGAACTAAAAATGAAAAGTCTCAGAAACATTGCCATTACTATCGTAGTAATATTGGGCATCTTGATTGCAATTCCTTACCTTTTTAAATCCAAAATTGTGGGCCTCATCAAGGATCAAGCAAACAAGCATTTGAATGCAACGCTCAACTTCGATGATGATATCAGTATTGGGCTGCTACGATCATTCCCCAATTTATCAATAGGGATTGACAATTTGAGCTTGGCTAATAAAGGAGAGTTTGCGGGCGATACACTCATATCGGCCCAAAATATATATATTAAAATGGACTTGATGAGTGTGTTCCGTGGCGATGAAATTTTAATTAAAACTATCAAACTCGATCATCCACGCATCAATGCTAGGGTATTGCAAGATGGCCGAGCCAATTGGGATATTACGCTGCCCGATAGTTTGAAAAAACCAACCGATACCACGCAGTCCAAATTTAAAATGAAGTTGAAAGAATTTACAATTATAGATGGTTACGTGGTATACGATGATAAACAGTTAGGCTTTTACACCAAAGCCGAGCATCTGGATCATACCTTATCGGGAGATTTTACTGAAGATAAATTTGATCTCGACACCAAAACAAGTATTGCCGATTATACGATGGGTTATGGCGGTGTTAGTTATTTAAGCAATGTGAAAACCAACATCGAGGCGGTAGTTGCTATGGATATGAAAAATCTTGCTTTTGTGTTCAAAGAAAATAAAATCAATCTCAATGAGTTGCAATTTGGGCTCGATGGCAACTTCGCCATGCCGGGTGATGATATGAAAATGGATTTGAAATTGATATGCAAACAAACCGAATTCAAAAATATACTGTCATTAATTCCTGGTATATATAAAACCAGTTTTGCTCAAGTTAAAAGCAGTGGACAAATGGCACTGGCCGCAAATGTTAAAGGTATATATAACGCCAAACAAATACCGGCTTTTGGGGTTGATTTGAATATAAAAAACGGATCCTTTGCTTACCCAAGCATGCCCAGCGATGTACGAAATATTAATCTCAATTTAAGTGTTAAAAATACGGACGGAATACTTGATCATACCATCGTGAAGATGCCCGCGGCCCATGCTGAGATTGGTAAGAACCCATTCGATATGAAATTGATTTTGCAAACTCCAGTTAGCGACGCACAGATTGATGCACAGATAAAAGGTATTATAGACTTGGCAGAGATTGCACGAATAATTCCCCAAGAGAAAGGTACAGAAATGAATGGGATTCTTAAAGCTGATATAAGTGCCAATGGCCGCATGAGCACCATTACCAATAAGCAATATGAAAAATTTAACGCGAAAGGTAATTTGGAAATAAATAATTTCATATATAAAACCGCATCTTTAAAACAGCCCCTTAATATACAAAACGTAAATTTGGATTTTACGCCGAAATATGTAAACTTAGAAAAATTTAAATGCACTATCGGTACAAGTGATATAGAAGCAAAAGGTAAAGTGGAAAATTTCTTGACCTATATATTTAAGAATGATATTATAAAAGGAAGTCTCGATATAACTTCGAATTATTTTAATTGTAATACATTTTTGAGTAGTGCCGCTACCGATAATAAAGCTCCGCAACCTAAGGATACAGTGCCATTGGAAGCATTTTCATTGCCTGTTGATGTAGACTTTGTATTAAATGCAAAAGCAAAAGAAGTATTATATGATAATCTGTTACTCAATAATACAGTTGCAAAATTATTATTACAAAATGGGAGATTAACTATCGAAAATTTGGAATCGGGAATGATGGGTGGTAAAGTAAAAATGGATGGTTATTATGATGCCAATAATATTGCGAAACCCGATATAAATTTCCATATCAATATGAAACAAATGGATATTGGGCAAATCTCAAAATACTGTGCTTCTATTAAATCTTATGCTCCTATTGCAAATTATATAACAGGTAACTTCAATACCGATTTTATAGCCAACGGAAGTTTAGACAAACACCTCAAACCCCTACTTGCAACACTTAATGCTATTGGCGATGTAGATTTGCCCAGTTTTAAAATTGCAGATTTCGAACCTGTTAATCAAATAGCGGATGCATTGGCACGTCAAGATTTAAAACAATTGGAGCTGAAAAAAGTGCAAATGCCGTTCAGCATCAAAGATGGAAAAATATATCTGACCCGTGGTCTGCAAACAGAGTTGAAGGGCAATACCTTGAAGATAGATAAAGATGGATATACAGCGTTAGACCAAAGTATACATTATAATATGATTGTTGAAATTCCACGAAGCCAACTTGCCCAAGCCGATGTGGAGTTGAATAATCTATTAGACCAAGCCAAAAAACAAGGTATTATTATTAATATGGCACAAAAAATTCCTGTTAATATTGCTATGACCGGAACTGTGACGAAACCAATTGTTAAGGCCAGTATGAAAGAAGCCAAAGCCAAATTTGTAGATGATATTAAAAACCAGTTGAAGGGTTATATTAACCAAAAGAAAGATGAATACATAGATAAAGGAAAAGCTGAGTTAGAAAAGCAAAGGAAAGCAGCCGAAGATAAAGCCCGTGCCGAAGCCGATAAAGTGAAACAACAAGCCGAACAGAAAGCTAAAGAAGAAGCCGACCGGGCTAAGAAAAAGGCACAGGAAGAATTGGATAAGCAAAAACAAAATGCCAAAGACAAAGCCAAAGATGCCATAAAAGGCAAGTGGAAATTATAATATATCAGCAAATATAATTGATTAAATAACTATATACTTTTTTCGAAAATAATACTGCATGAAGAATATCAAATATCTAATTATACTTTTACCATTTATACAATCATGTTTTTTGTTCAAACCCAGTAAGAACGAAAAATTATCCAAACAAAAAAATAGAACATCATGGAATGCTAATGATACATTGGCCGATGTAAAAATGCACGCTGATGAAGAAGAGCAAAAATCGAAAGATATAACAGAAGTACCTGCACGCGAAACCGATATTATACACATGGACTTAATTATGAATTTCGATTGGGCCAATGAAACGGTGATAGGGGAGTGTACCCTGCAATGCAAGCCTTATGCTGAGTGGGTCGATACTTTGGTATTGGATGCACGTAGGTTTGAAGTGCAAAGTATATTATATGGCATCCAAGATGGGTTGAGCGAGCCTAAGATGATGAACCCTACAACATTTGCCTATCCCGATTCAGAACAATTACATATATATGTACCCCGAGATATAAAAAATATTAATGGTTATAAAACTTATAAAGTATATATAAAATATAAAGCCCGGCCACGGGAAACTAGCAACCAAAAAGGAATGGCCATTAGCAGCGATAAAGGATTATATTTTGTAAATGCACAAAATAAATATATAGATCGCCCACGCCAGTTATGGACACAAGGCGAAACAGAACATAACCACAATTGGTTCCCTACGATTGACCATCCAAATGAAAAAATCACCCAAACTATTACATTAACTGTTGATAGTACTTTAACAACTTTGTCAAATGGATCATTAAATAATTCACTCAATAATGGCAATGGTACACGCACTGATAAATGGATGCATTTACTGCCTCATTCGCCTTATTTGGTAATGTTGGCTGTTGGTAATTTTGTGAAGGTTAAAGATAGCTGGAATTGGGTTGAGCCAAATTCAGAAATCAATGGCGTGCAACGGTCAAAAACTATCGATGTCGATTATTATATGGAACCTGAGTTTGCACCTTATGCAAAAACTATATTCGGCAACACACCAGAAATGATGACTTGTTATAGTGATTTTTTAGGTGTACCATATCCTTGGGCCAAATATGGACAAGTAGTGGTTCGTGAATATGTATCGGGTGCAATGGAAAATACTTCGGCTACTTTGCATGGTGAATTTTTGAATAGAATACCGCGTCAATGGTATGATAATAATGCAGAAGATGTTATAGCCCACGAGCTGTTCCACCAATGGTTTGGCGATTTGGTTACCTGCAAGTCATGGCATCATATATCTTTAAATGAAAGCTTTGCCACCTTTGGAGAAATATTGTGGCATGAGCATAAAAAAGGCAAGGATGCAGCACAACTCAAATTCCAAAATAATTGTAAGGCAGGTTTGCGTACCGACCAATATAAAAATGTCCCACTTATTCGCAAATCGTACGAAATTCCTGAAGAAGTTTTTGATGGAATTAGTTATCCCAAAGGTGGTGCTATTATACAAATGCTCAGGCACGAATTGGGAGATAAATCTTTCTTTAAAGGATTGAATATATATCTTACTCAAAATGCTTATAAAAATGCAGAGGCACACCAATTACGTTTGGCATTTGAGGAAGCCAGTGGGCGTGATTTGAATTGGTATTTCAACCAATGGTATTTTGCACCAGGCCATCCCAAAATTACAGCAGAGATTGCTGCGGGAAGCACTGCTACTGATTTTGTATTAAACGTGTCTCAAAATGGTTACAAGTTGAACGAAGAATTATTTCCGTACCGTCTTCCTTTGCAAATTGGTTTTGTGGTTAACGGAAAAATGGAGGTTAGAAATGTGAAAGTGAATTCTTATTATCCCAATTTCAAATTTCAATTTGATGCTATGCCCGATGCAGTTTTATTGGACCCTAATCAGCAATTATTAGGCGAATTTGAAATTAAACAAAGCACAAAAACTATTATAAATTTGCTTAAAACTGCAAATACATTCGCTCAGAAATCGCTGTGTCTCGACATGCTTGCAGAAACAGAATTCGAGTTGTTTGATGAAACTGAAAAGCAGGCCACGGTTGACCAATTATTATTGTGGGCACAAGATATTACCTTCCTCGAAAGTGCCAGGGCCATCAGCATGCTCGATAGATTGGAGAAAGCAGATGACCGTGCAAAATTATATAATAGTATGTATGACCTTGCCAATACCGATTCTCGTAAAAATGTTCGCAAAGAAGCACTTGATTTTTTGAGTAAGGATCCTACAGAAAAATTAATTCCACTATTGCAAAAATTAGTTTTCGATACCAGTTATATAATTCAAAGCAATGCACTAAAACTATATCTGCAACTTGATTCACAGAGAGCATTTATTGCCGTAAAGCATTTGATGGATAAGGAGAATGACATGGTAGAAAAAACCAATATATTAGTTCGTCTTGCCGAGTATAAGTTTCAAGAATTGGGCAACTATTTTATTGCCGTATTACAAACAAATGCATATAAACAATTAGATGAACTAGCTACCGCGTCTTGTATATATTTGGAATGGTGCAAGGATAAGGAAGCAGCAGCAAATCTATTAGATATATTAAATATACTGCACGATAAACCAATTAAAGGGATAGACAGCAGTATCAAGGAAGATATTAAGGAGTTATCTAAAAATACCTCATTGGCTACAGTAAATACAACAGAATATTATATCAACCAAAGATGTAAAGAGTTGTTGGACAAGTGGAGTGAAAAATAAACAAGTGTCATTCTGCACGCCGCAGCGAATGTATCAGAATCTTTACAATATGCTTGTTCTACTATACGAGGTTTTACAACGTCACTTTCACACCCAGTGTATAATAAGCTCCTCTGCGGAATTTCATAATAAGTTTATCGCTACCGTCGCGGCTGAATTTGCCATTTAAATCAGTGTCTTGCACATAAAATACAGGATTGTTAAGCATATCTTGTATACCTAGGTTCAATGACAAACGTTTGTTTAATTTTTGTGATATGGTAATATCAATGGTGTGACGAGACAACTCACCAATATTGGGATATTGTAGCGTGCCCAATAAAAATATACGAGGCCCAAATACATTATATAATAAACTTATTTGTAAACCATTGCTATCGTTCTGATAATAGAATCCGGCATTGATGATATAAGGTGATTGCCCTTGTAGTTGTGTTTTATTTGTTTGGTTTATAGTTTTGCTTATATATAAACGGCTTTGAATTACTGATATATTTCCGACTACGTTTAAGTTAGACAAGCCTTTGCATTTGATAGATTTACCAAGTGCTCCCATGTTTTTTCTAAAATCAATTTCCACGCCTTGGGTATAGGCCCAATCGCCATTTACAAATGAGAATGATCTGCTATCGCTGCCCGATGAAAGTATAATTTGTTGAATAGGGTTTTTAAAAAATTTGTAGAATGCACCGACTTGCACAAAATCGGAACCCTTACCATATAATTCATAACGCAAATCGAAATTTTGTATCGAAGCTACTTTTAATATATTTCCATTGGGGAATAAAACGGTATTAAACAAAGAGCCATAAGTACCCGCACTAAAATTAAAATCATAGAAGAAGAAAGGCGACCACTCACGAAACTCGGGTCTGTTCAATGTTTTGCCATAAGCCATACGCAGTAATGATTGCTTGTTAAAATTATATGCTACGTTAAAAGATGGCAACCAAAACTTGGTAATAATTTCGGGGCTGATACTGTCTTGGTTCAATCTACTTTGTAACGCTTGTTTATTATATTCATATCTGAGGCCACCAACTACTTTTATTTTCTTTGAAACTTGCACATTCAACATCCCGTATCCTGCGAACAATTTGTTTTGGGCTCTGTATTTATCCGAAGGGCTAGTTATCTCATCAAGTTTGAAGCCCGTGGGCGTACCAATATTTTGAGGGGCGAAAATTTGTTCAATAGGCAATCGAGTAAGTACTTGTGCCTCAGCACTAGGTTTTATAACATATCCCAGAACGCGTGCTTCAAATGAACGCTCTTTAAGTTCTACGTATCCACCGGTACTTGCCTCAACGGCCATCCCTTTTATTTGGGTTTTGTATTTTAAGCTTTGTGCTATTGAATATACATTTTCATTCAAGGTTGAAAAGAATCTTCCACCGCCATTTACAAAATCTACTACATTGGCCACAGATGCTTTATACATGCTATCGGGAGCAGTGCGGTCTTTTACATACCTTATCCTTCTTAGGTCTGGATCTATGCGGTGTATACGAGAGTACCCCGCAGTCCAATCATAAGATAGTTTTTCATCTATCCATTTATGATTGCCACTTAGTTGGCTTGTATAAGTAGTTTTCGATTGATAGGAATATTGATACGATTTTTCATTGGGACCCTCCATCCAATCGCTGTTACGCAACACGGTTTGCTGCATACCTGTTTGGTTTAATAGGTTTTTGAATTCGATTCGGTGATTGCCAAATTTAATAGCAAAGTTTTCCAATATATTAAGCCTAACGGTTTGTGTGCTTTGTTTGTCGCTGAGGTCTAAGGTTTTTGAAACAGAATCCCAATCTTGCCTTTGCACATTAAACACAGTTGAAGTATTGCTGTAACTGATGCCAAAAATATTGCCCAACTTTACCTTACGTATGGTAGCGAGCTTATTGAAATTGAAATTTACACGCATGTCGGGCATGGCTTTTTGTTCTTGCTTGGCCCAATCGCTGCTAAAAGCTTTGGTTTCAGATTCAATATTCTTATCATACTTCGATATATATTCGTTAAGTCCAGTAGGAAGTTTACGTTGTCCATCGTCGAAACCTAACCAATCAGTTTTGCTTTTGGTATTATAGTCAAACATATTTCCAGTGCTTCCGCTTCGGTATGAGCTTTTAATATCAAAAGAAATGCTTGTTTTTTCTGGAAATGCTTTGGTATATATTTTCACCATACCGCCAGCAAAGTCACCAGGCAAATCGGCTGAGGGTGTTTTATATATCAAAATCTTGTCGATAAGTCCCGCAGGAATAATATCGAACGAAAATGCTTTTTTGTCTGTTTCCGAACTTGGGGCAGCGGCATCGTTGAGCCAAACGGTATTATAGCGGTCGTTCAATCCGCGTATCATAATAAATCGGTTCTCAATAATGGTTACGCCAGGAACTCTCCTCACCACTTCCGAGGCATCACGATCCTGACCTTTCTGTATCTGGCTTGCCGATATTCCGCTCACAATATTATCGCTTCGTTTCATGTCGAGCACGATAGCAGCCTCTGTGTTTTTGGCACGGGTGGCGGTTACTCTCGTACCTTTTAATTGCTCGGCATCTGCATTCTCCATTTTCACTTTTATTGTAGTGGTGTTATTGGGTTGCACGGATACTTCATTCACTGCCTTATTTTTGTAAGTGCCATTTATAAATTCTAAATTATAAACGCCCGAATCTAAATCTGTAAATTGAAAGCCTCCAGTATTATCGGAAAAGGTATTTAGTTTTTTGCCTTTTAAATTAATATTCACCCCAGAAAGTGGCTCACCTGATTTCGCATCCACTACACGGCCTGCTATTTGTCCTTTTTGGGCAAGAGTATTTAAGGAAGAAAAAATTACGAGTGCGATGATTAATAGGTATTTATGAACCATAAAATAGAAATTAGATTTGCCCACAAAATTTAATATTTTATGTTACCGAAGTGTTTCCTCTATTTTACTTTTGGGTTATGCTTATGTGAAGATATATTTATATTCAATGAAAATTTTCTTTCAATAAAAAGTGTCTGTGTGGAAACTCGGTGTTTGGATTGATTTTTTTTTTTGAGTTTAACTACAAGGGGCATTTTTAATACAAGCACCATATAATACCATTTCTTAAACTAAAATAGTTCTCCGCCTGTGGCGGATTTAGTTTTTAGAATGGTAATGCCGAACTACATCCCGAAAGCATTCGGGATTAGTCCCTTTCTTTTGGACTAT